>DASYQW010000062.1 GCA_036005065.1 Candidatus Methylomirabilota bacterium
CACGTGCCCTCCTACTGGGCCGCGACTGCCGGGCCCGAGCCCGCGGGCGTGCAGACCCTCGCCGGCGACCGGCGCGCGGAGGTCGCCGTGATCGGCGGCGGCTACACCGGGCTCGCGGCGGCCTATCGCCTGGCCGGCACCCACGGCCTGGACACCGTGGTCCTCGAAGCCCACCGGATCGGCTGGGGCGCGAGCGGGCGCAACGGCGGATTCGCGCTCACCTCGCTCGGGAAGCTCGGCCTCGCCGAGCGGATCCGAAAGTGGGGGCTGGAGACGGCGCGGCGCGCGGTCCAGGTGGGAGTCGAGGCCGTCGAGACGGTGCGCGAGCTGATCGCCCGGGAGCAGATCGCCTGTGACCCGCAGCCGGACGGCTGGCTCCTGGCCGCGCACCGCGCCGGGGCGGTGGCCGACCTGGAGGAGCGCGTCCGGCTCTACCGCGAAGTGCTCGACTTCCGGGAGGTCGAGTTCCTGGACCGGGCCCGGCTCGAGCGCGACGGGTACCTGCGGGGGCCGGCGGCCCACGGCGCGCTCCGCGTCCGGAACGCCTTCGGCCTCCATCCGATGAAGTACGTCCGCGGGCTCGCCGCGGCGGCGATGCGGCGGGGCGCCGTGCTCTGCGACCGGTCACCCGTCGTGGCCTGGCGGCGAGAGGGCGGAGAACACGTGCTGGTCACCCCCACCGGCGCCGTGCGCGCCCGCAAGGTCGTGGTGGCCACCAACGGCTACACGCCCGAAGGACTCCACCCCTTCTTCGGGGGGCGTGTCCTGCCGGCCATCAGCAGCATCGTCGTCACCCGCCCGCTGGCCGAGGCCGAATGGCGCGAGGTCGGCATGCTGACGACCCAGGTCTTCTCCGACTCGCGGAAGCTGCTCTTTTCCTGGCGGCGCCTCCCCGACGGGCGGCTCCTCTTCGGCGGCCGGGGCGGCATCCTCCATGCCCCGGCTGCGCTGGCCAAGCGGCGCCGGCGGCTCGAGGCCGCGCTCGCCGCGAAGTGGCCGGTCCTGCGCGGGGTCGGGAGCGAGTACTTCTGGTCCGGGAACGTCTGCCTCTCGTACGACCTCATGCCGCACGTGAACAGGGTCGACGGCGACCCCAGCGTGGCCTACGCCATGGCGTATCAGGGCAGCGGCGTCGCCATGGCCACCCACTGCGGCGGCCTCGCGGCCGATCTCGTCGCCGGCAAGGACGTCGCCCGCGACACGCCCCTCACGGCGGCGGGGCTGACGCGCTTCCCGCTCCCGTTCCTGCGCCGGGCGTACCTGGCCGGCGCCTACGTCGTCTACAGCATCGAAGACCGCTGGCTCTAGCCGGGATCATTCGCGAGGCATGGCGCCAGCCGCGGCGGATGCGCGCCACCTATCACCGGCGCAAGCGCACCCCCACGCCGACTGTCCCACCATCTGGCACCGAGCATTGATCCCGAAGGCTACGCTCTCCCGGTCGCCCGGGCGCCGATTCTGGTGACCGCCCGGCTGGTCCCAGAGAAGAGGCGCTCCTGGTCAGTCGACGATCGCTTGGTAAACGAGCTGCCTGAAGAGCGTGCGATGGTACAAGCGCAAGGCGCCTGCCGATTGCACCATGAAAACGGCGACCAGCTGCTCCTTCGGATCAACCCAGAAGAGGGTGCCGGCATAACCGCCCCAGTTGAAATCACCGGCTGACCCTGGAACAGGGGCGATGCCGTCCGAGGGCCGCACGGCAAAGCCGAGGCCGAAGGTATAGGTCGATGCTCGCAGCACCGACCCGCCCGGCGTCGCTGCCACGGGCAGGCCTGATCCCAGATGATCGGCGGTCATGTGCTTGATGGTGGTGCGGCTCACCACACGCTGGCCATCCAGGATGCCGCCGTTCGCCAGCATTTGCGCGAAGCGCAAGTAGTCGCCCGCGGTCGCTACGCCGCCCGCGCCGCCGGAGTCGTTTCCTGGCTGTTTCGACACGTCGATCAGCTTGATCGCCGTGCCGGCGAGGGGATCCTTCTCAAAGGGTTCGGCGACACGCCCGATCTTGGCCTCCGGCACCCAGAATCCGGTGTCGCCCATTCCGAGCGGCTTGAACACGCGCTCGCTCATAAAATCGCCGAGGCGCTTGCCCGACGCCGCTTCCACGACGCGCCCGAGCACATCGGAGGCAAGGCTGTACTCCCAGGTCGTGCCGGGCTGATAGAGCAATGGAATCTTGGAGAGGCGCTCGACCTGCTCCGCGCCAGTCATATCGCGTACGTCGAAATCGATCACGCCGGGCTTGAACAGACCGGCCTTGATCAAGGCGTCCTTGACGGCAGCGTTCTGCGTCAGCTCGCCGTATGGAAGGCCAGCGGTATGACGCAAGAGATCCTGCACCGTCATGGGACGCTCTGCCGCGACCTCACCGCCGCTGGTCCAGACCTTGACATCCTTGAAGGCAGGAAGCCATTTGGCGACCGGATCCATGAGCTGCAGCGCGCCGTCCTCGACCAGAAGCATGGCGGCGACCGAGACCATGGGCTTGGTCATCGAGTAGATGCGGAAGATGGTGTCGACCCGCATGGGATCGGTGCCCTTCGGGTCACGCAGACCAACAGCGGTCGCATAGACCAGCTTGCTCTTGCGCGCGATCATCATGACTGCGCCAGGCAGTCTCTTGTCCTCGATCTCCTTCTTGAAGATGGCTGTAAGCCGCGCGAGTCGATCCGGCGACATGCCGACGCTTTCGGGCTGGGCGCTCGCGATGGGAAGCGTGTCGGGTCCTACTGTGCTCTGCGCCTTGGCCACGGCCGGCACGAACAGAGTGGCAATCGTGAGGGCGACGACAGGCAGCACCCTTCGTTGCGAGGGCTGTCGCGTGCTCGAAATCATGGGCATTCCTCCGAATAGAACGCCGCTGACATAGAGGCCAATTCTCGGACTTCCCTGCCCAATCCCCCCAAAACCGCCTGTACCCTACCACACGCGGAGGGCGAGTCAAGGGCAAGGCAGGCCGGGTGGCGTCGAGACGCGAGGCTACGGGCGCAGCACCCGAATCGGCTCGCCGCCCAGGTAGGCCTGGATGTCCTCGAGCGCCTGCCCGTAGAAGATCCGGTAGGTCTCCTCGGTCACGTAACCCAGGTGCGGGGTGATCACCGTGTTGGGGAGCCGGCGGAGCGGGTGGTCGAGCGGCAGCGGCTCCTCGTCGAAGACGTCGAGGCCGGCGCCGGCGATGATGCCGTCGCGGAGCGCGCGGACGAGCGCGGCCTCGTCCACGATGGGACCGCGGGACGTGTTGACGAGGTACGCGCTCGGCTTCAGGAGGGCCAGCTCGCGTGCGCCGAGGAGACCGCGGGTGCGCTCGCTGAGGACGAGGTGAATGGTGACCACGTCCGATCGCGCCAGGAGCTCGTCGCGCCCGACCAGGGTGGCGCCCACCTCGGCGGCGCGCTCGGCGGTGAGGTTCTGGCTCCAGGCCAGCACCCGCATCTCGAACGCGTGCCCGATCCGGGCCACCCGCGAGCCGAGCCCGCCAAGTCCGAGCACCCCGAGGGTCTTGCCGTTGAGCCCGAGCCCGACGCTCTCCTGCCAGCGACCCGCCCGGGTCGCCCGGTCCTCGGTGGGAATGCGCCTGACCAGCGAGAGGATCAGCCCCCAGGCGAGCTCGGCCGTCGGATACGGCAGGCCCGCCGTGCCGCAGACGAGGACGCCGCGCGCGGCCGCCGCGGGCAGGTCGATGGCCGCGTTGCGCATCCCGGCCGTGACGAGGAGGCGGAGCCGGGGCAGGCGGGCGAGGAGCGCTCCCGGGAACGGCGTCCGCTCCCGCATGGCCACGACGATGTCGAAATCGGCCAGCCGGGCGGCGACGGCGTCGAGGTCGGCGAGGTGGTCCCGGAACGCCACCACCTCGACGTCGGCGGGAAGGCGGCGCCAGTCGGCCAGGTGGACGGCGACGCCCTGATAGTCGTCGAGGATCGCGAGGCGGGTCACGATCGCTCGCCGCCGGCGGGCTCGGCCTCCGGAAACGCGGGCATGACGCGCTCGGCGAAGAGCTCCATGTCCGCCAGGAGCTCGTCTCGGGTGCTGCCGAGGAACACGACCCCCACGTGGGCGACGCCCAGGCGCTCGAACTCCCGCAGCTGCTGGATCACGTCGTCGGGATGGCCGAATAGATTTCCGGCCCGGTACTGCGCGAGGGCCTTCTCCTCCGAGCGCTCGGGGTCCCTGGCCACCGTCCGGCGGAAGTGCTGAGATTGCCGCAGCTTCGCCTCGGCCTCCGCCCGGTCCCGGCCGAAGCTCAGCCAGATCTGGAAGTGCACCGACAACCGCGCCGGGTCCCGGCCGGCTTGCACGGCCGCCGCCGTCATGGTCGCGCGGGCCTCGCCGATCCGATCGCGGGCGAGCCCGGCGACGATCAACCCATCCCCCAGCCGGCCGGCCCGCCGAAAGCCCGCCGCCTCGTGGGCGCTCACGTAGATCGGGAACGGCCGCTGCATCGGCTTGGGAGCCAGCTCGATCTCGGCGAAACGAATGTGCGTCCCCTGAAGGCTCGCCCGCCGCTGCGTGAACAGGAGCTGGAGCGCCCGGATGCCTTCCTCGAGGAGGGCGCCGCGGTTCGCCCCCCGGAGCTCGGGCCGGACGGCCTCGAACTCCTCGCGGTACGCCCCGATCCCGAGTCCCAGCATGACGCGCCCGCCCGTCAGCACGTCCAGCGTCGCCAGCTGCTTGGCCACCACGACGACGTCGCGGTGGGGCAGCACGAGCACGCTCAGCACCAGGCGCAACCGCCGCGTCACGTGCGTCAGCGAGGCGTAGGTGATCAGCGGCTCGTAGAAGTTGGGCGCGTCCGCCTGGGTGGCCTGGATGACGTGGGGCGTCGTCAGATGGTCGTTCGCCCACAGCGAGTAGAAGCCGAGCTCCTCGGCGCGGGCGGCCAGCGTGGCGAAATCCTGGGGCCGGACGTAAGGGACCGGATAGGCCGTGCCCTCCCGGCAGGTAGGCAAGCCGACGCCAAAGCGCATCGTGCCCCCCCTCAGCGACCGACCAGGTCGCGGAGGCCATCCGACAGCACCTGAAAGGCCAGCACCACCAGGAAGATCGCCGCGCCCGAGGCGATGGAGATCCACGGCGCCAGGACCAGGTAGGAATAGCCCTCCCGCAGCATGCGGCCCCACGACAGTGCGGGAGGGGGAACGCCGAGCCCCAGGAAGCTCAGGCTCGCCTCGGTCAGGATCGCCGTTCCGACCCCGAACGAGGCCTGGACGAGCAGGACGTCGCTCACGTTCGGCAGGAAGTGGCGCCACATCACGCGGCCGGCGCTCGCCCCCTGGGCCCACGCGGCCGCGATGAACTCCCGCTCGCGCAGCGACACGACCTCACCCCGGACCAGGAGGGCGAAGCTCGGAATGAACGTGATGGCCAGCGCCCCGATCACGTTCCAGAGGCTCACCCCGAGGAAGGCGGTGATGGCGAGAGCCAGCACGAGCGAGGGGAAGACGAGAAACGCGTCCATCACCCGCATGAGCAGGTCGGGCCCGGCGCCGCGGAAGGTGCCCGCCACCAGCCCGAGCGCCGTGCCCGCCGCCATCCCGGCCACCACCGACAGTATCCCCACCACCATCGAGATCCGGGCGCCGACGATGATCTGGCTGAAGACGTCGCGCCCCAGCGGGTCGGTCCCGAGCACGTGAGTCGCGCTGGGCGGCCGGAGGGTCTCGCGCGGACTGTAGCGCGACGCGTCGTACGGGGCCATCCGGGCGCCGAGCGCCGCGCAGAGGAACGCCGCCGCGACGATGCCGGCCCCCAGCGCGACCTCGGCGCCCGCCTTACTGGAGGCGAACCCGGGGATCCACGATCCCATAGGCCAGCTCGACGAGGAAGTTCGTCACGAACACCCCGACGGTCACCACGATGATGACGCCCTGCACGACCGGAAAGTCGCGCCCGAGGATCGAGTCGACCAGCAGGATCCCGATCCCCGGCAGCGCGAAGACCGTCTCGGTGACGACCGCCCCCCCGAAGAGCCGGGAAATGCTGATCCCCAGCACGCTCAGCACCGGAAGCAGCGAGTTGCGCAGGGCGTGCACCCAGAGCACGCGCGTCTCCGAGATGCCCTTGGCGCGGGCCGTCCGCACGTAATCGCTCTCCAGCGCTTCCAGCATCTTGGTCCGCGTCAGCCGGGCCAGGTTCGAGAAGTAGGCGGCGCTCAGGGTGACCGCCGGCAGAGCCATGCGCGTGAGGTTGCCCACCGGGTCTTCCGTGAAGGGCACCGTGCCCGACGACGGCAGCAGCCGAAGCTGAAGCGAGAACAGGAAGATCAAGAGGATGGCGATCCAGAAATTGGGCATGGCGATCCCCAGGCCGGTCAGGAGCGCGATCCCCAGGTCGACCTTCGTGTGCGAGCGGACCGCCGCCAGGATCCCCAGGGCGAGCGCCAGCCCCACCGCCAGCAGGAGCGACAGCGCCGTCAGCTCGAGCGTGACGGGGAGGCGGGCCAGGATGGCCCGAAACACCGGCTCCGAGGTGCGAAAGGACCGCCCCCAGTCGCCGCCGAGGAGCCGGCCGAGCCAGTCGAGGTACTGGACGTACGGCGGGCGATCGAAGCCGAGATCCTGCCGCAGCCGGGCGATCGTGTCGGGGTCGGCGTCGCGGCCCAGCATCAGCACGACGGGATCGCCCAGGACCGCCCGCATGAGCAGGAAGATGAGGGCGGTCAGGAACACGATCGCAAACAGCATCGCCAGAGTGCGGCGCGCCACGAACGTCCACACTGCGGCGCCTGTCGAGCCTTCGCTACTTCTCCAGCCAGAGCTCCCGGAAGCGCGGCACCAGATCGGGGACCCACTTCCAGTTCTGCACCCGGCGGCTCATCACCGCGAACTCGGCGGTGTAGTTCAGGAAGACATACGGCGCGTCGTCCACGATGATCCGCTCGGCCTCGTGATAGAGCGGCTTGCGCTTCTCGGCCTCGAAGATCGCGGCGGCGCGGTCGAGCAGCTCGTCCACCCGGGGGTTGTTGTACCCGGTCGTGTTGGCGAAGCCCTTCGAGTGGAACAGGATGCGCAACAGGCCGTCGGGGTCGGCGCGCTGGGTCCAGTTGGTGTGCGTCCAGTTCGTCTTCTTCTGGACCACCAGAGCGTAGGAGTCCGCCGGGTTCACCGGCTCGAACTCCAGTGTCACGTTGATCTTCTTGAGCTGCTCCTGGAGCAACTCGCCCTGCCGGATCCACTGGGGCGTGTTCGTGACCGTGAACTTGTGCCGGAAGCCGTTGGGATACCCCGCTTCGGCCAGCTTGCGTTTGGCCTGCTCGAGGTCATAGCCGTATCCCTTGAAGTTCGGGTCGAACCACCATACCCCGGGCACCACCGGTCCGCGGG
Source organism: Candidatus Methylomirabilota bacterium (assembly GCA_036005065.1). NCBI lineage: Bacteria > Methylomirabilota (SeqCode) > Candidatus Methylomirabilota bacterium. The sequence continues at coordinate 7,320 of DASYQW010000062.1, forward strand.
CCGGCTCGCCGAACCCCAGCAGGAAGACGTCGCGAAGCTCGCTCCGATCGATGGCCAGCGCGATCGCCTGCCGCAGCGCCTTGTTGTTGAAGGGCGGCTTGTCCACCCACCACTGCAACGCGTTCCACCGGGCCGGTGGCTTGAGCTCGCTCACCTTGATGGCGCTCTCGCGCGAGAGCGTCGGCACGTCCTTGGCATCCACGTCGGTCGCGATGTCGACCTCCCCGGTGCGCACCATGGTGATCCGCACGGTCGGGTCCGGCACCACCCGGTACACGATCCGATCGAGGTACGGCTTCCCCGGGTCCCAGTAGCCGGCGAACCGCTCCAGGGTGAGATGGGAATCGGTGACCCACTCGACGAATCGGAAGGGGCCCGTGCCCACGGGATTGCGGCCGAAGTCCTCACCGTACTTCTGCACGGCGGCCGGCGAGACGATGAACCCGGGGCGCTCGGCCAGCGCGGCCAGGAGGGGGGCGAACGGTCGCTTCAGCTCGAAGACCACGGTCTGGGGATCGATCACCCCTACCCGCTCGATCGTCGGCTCGAGCTGGCTCCGCTGGGGCGATTTCGTCTTGGGGTCGAGGATCCGCTCGATGTTCCACTTCACCGCCTCGGCGGTGAAGTCCGTCCCATCGTGGAACTTGACCCCGCGCTGCAACTGAAAGGTGATCTTGCGGCCGTCGGGGGAGAACTGCCACGAGCGGGCCAGCTCGGGAACGATGTTGAAGGTGCTGTCCACGCCCACCAGGGTGTTGAAGATCGCGTACAGGACGAACCGCTCGGGCCACTGGACGGAGAGCTGGGGATCGAAGGTCCGGGTCTGCGGAATCCAGCCCACCCGGAGGGTCCCGCCGCGTACCGGTTCGGCGGCGCCGGCGAGGAGCGGCGCGGCCGTCGCCAGCAGCAGGGCGACCACCACCAGGGCCGGGGTCAGGTGTCGAGCGGAGTGCTTGCTGGATCGCCGCATCGCTAGCCTCCTGTTCCGATCGCCGGGTCCACGGTCCTCAGGCGTACCCTCGCGTGAACCGCATCCGGTGCGCGTCGGACATCCCGGTGTCCGGTCACCCCGCCCGTCGGATGCGCACGGTCTTGGGGCCTTCGAAGATGATGCGCTCGCAGCTCTTCGCGAAGGGTTCCACGTTTTCGATGATCCGGCCGATGTGCGCGACGGGCAGGTCCCCCTTGAAGTCGCGCCAGGCCGCCTGCCCGTAGGCGATGCCGATCTTGTAGAGCTGGTAGCGAGGATCGTCGTAGTAGATGATGTCGCCGGCCTGGAGCACGGTGACCGGGTTCTCGACCTCTCCCAGGTTCAACGGGTAGTTCTTCTCGGTGCGCCACGCCGCGCCGGACCATCGGACCTGGATCGTCCGGTCCTCGATCGGCAGGAGCGACCAGACCTTCTCACACGTCCGCGGGGCCTTCTCGGGGAAAAGTACGGCCCTGGCCACGATTCCATCCAGCTCGATCGCGATGTTGGGCACCGCCTCTGCTCCTTTCGACGTACCCGGCTCGGGACGTCACCCGTCCGCCCCCCGAGCCATCTGCGCGGTGATCCAATCCTCCACCTCGCGGGACGGCACCACGTGGGCATACTTCATCGCCATGTCGAAGAGGTTGACCCGATGTGGCGTCTCCGCCCGATCGAAGACCGCCTCGATGGGCACGACCGTCTTGAACCGATACGAATAGCTGTCGAGCACCGTGGCCCGGACACACCCGCTGGTGGTGCAGCCGGTGACGATCACGGTGTCGATGCGCCGCTCGATGAGGTAGCTCGCCAGGTGCGTCCCGAAAAACGCGCTGGGGACGTCCTTGGCGATGACGACTTCACCAGGCGCCGGCTTCACCTCGTCCACGATGGCCGTCCCGCGGTCGGCCTCGCCCGCCCGGCCCCCCTTGGGCACGCCGTGGGTGAAGAAGACCGGGAGCCTGGCCTCGCGCGACAGGTCGAGAAGCCGGCGGATGAATGGGAGCGCGGTCCAGGCGTAGACGCCGCAGCTGTCCTTGAACTTTTCGATCGCCTGCCAGACGGGCTCGGGCTGTTCCCCCGTGAAATTGTACTCCATGTCCACCACGAGGAGGGCGCCGCGCGTGCCGAAGCCCCGGAGCCGGCCGTACCCGGCCCGATGGTAGACCTCCTGCTCCGCATCGGGGATCAGTCCGTCCCAGAGCGCCATGGAGGGGTTCCTCGGGAGGCCCGGCAGATCGCCTCCGCCGTGATCGGCAGCTCGGTGAAGCGCGTCCCCGTCGCGTCTGCGATCGCGTTGGCGATGGCCGCCGGGGCCGCGATGACCGGCGGCTCTCCGACTCCCTTGGCCCCGAACGGGCCGTGGTCGGACGGGACCTCGACGATCACCGTGTCGATCGACGGAACCTGGTCGCTCTGCGGGAGCGCGTAGTCCATCAGCGTGCCCGCCAGCATCTGGCCCTGGGCGTCGTAGGGCATCCGCTCGAAGAGCGCCCATCCGATGCCCTGGGCGACGCCGCCGTGAAGCTGGCCTTCGACCGCGGCCGGATTGATGGCCCGCCCCACGTCCTGGACGACGAGGTGGCCGAGGACCTCGACGCGGCCCGTCTCGGAATCCACCGCCACCTCCGACAGGTGGGCCGCGAAGGCCGGCGACCGCGCGAGCGTGGCGCTGGCGCCCCGGCCGAAGACGGGCTCGTACTTGGCCCCGAACTGCATGCTGGCCTTGGCGACGTCGCCCAGGGTCACGAAGCGGCCGGGGACGCCCCGCACCCGGACGGCTCCGTCGACGATCTCGAGGTCGTCCATCGCCGCCTCCAGCTTGTCCGCCGCGATGGCGAGGATCTGGCGCTGCGCGTCCCGGGCCGCGCGCTCCACGGCGAGCCCCGCGGTGTAGGTGATCTTGCTGCCCCCGCTGGCGCCCCCGTAGGGCGCGGTCTCCGTGTCGCCGTTGATCACGCGGACGGCCTCGACGGGGAGCCCGACGCTCTCGGCCGCGATCTGGGCGAAAGCCGTGTTGGTGCCACTCATGTCGACCGTGCCCACCACGATGCTGATCGTGCCGTCCCGATCCATCCGGCACACGGCACTGGCGGGCTCGATGCCGCCCAGCCAGCCCCCCACGGCGACGCCCACGCCGCGGCGGAGGCGTCCGTTCCCCGAGTCGGCGGGAGACAGCGCGCGACGATCGCGCTCCGCCCGCAGGCGCTCCAGGCACTCGCGCAGGCCCATCTTGGGCCACGGCTGCCCCGAGATCATGGGATCGCCCGGCCGGGAGGCGTTCTTCAGCCGGAGCTCCAGCGGGTCCATCCCGATGCCCCGGCCCAGCTCGTCCATGTGCGACTCGAGGGCGAACGTCGCCTGCACGGCGCCCGGCGCGCGGTAGGCGCCGTTGCCGGTCTTGTGGGTGAGCACCTCGTAGCCGCGGAGATCCACGTGGGGGATCTGGTAGTAGCTCCCCATCAGCATGAGCGCGATTCCCACCGGAGCACCCGCGAAGGCGCCGGCGTCGAACACGACCCGGCCCTGGAGGGCCACCAGCATCCCGTCGCGCTTCACGCCCATCTTCAGCTCGAACACCGCCGCCGGCGCCGGCGTGGTGGCAAGGAACTCCTCGGTGCGGGTCAGCACGACGGACACCGGCCGCCGGAGTCGCAAGGCCAGCGCGCCCGCCAGCGGCTCCAGCAGGACGAATTTTCCGCCAAAGGCGCCGCCCAGCGGGGTGGCGATGATCTTGACCCGGTGCTCGGGCAACCCGAGCACCTCGCAGACTTCCGACCGGGTGAAGAACAGCGCCTGAGTGCTGGTCCAGATCGTCAGGGCCCCCAGCGGATCCGCCGCGGCCAGCGCGGCTTGAGGCTCCAGATAGGCCTGGTGCACCGTCGACGTCGTGTACCGGCGCTCGACGACGACATCGGCCTCGGCGAAGCCTCGCGCCACGTCACCCCGGCTGAAGCGCTGCGTGTTCACCACGTTGGGTCCCACGTCTTCCTGGAGTCGCTGGCCTCCCGCCGCGGCGCCGTGCATGGCCAGCTCTTCCTCGCCGCTGGCGCCCCCCTTCCCGCGCACGCGCGGGGCATCCTTGCGCATGGCCTCGGCGACGTCGACCGCCGGCGGGAGCACCTCGTACTCGACCTCGACCAAGCCCGCGGCGTCTTCGGCCACGGCCGCCGTCTCGGCCACCACCGCCGCCACGGGATGTCCGGCGAAGAGCACGCGGTCGACCGCCAGCGGGCACTTGGCGCGCGCATTCTCATCGACCTTGGCGAGACGGAGATCCCCGGCCTGAAAGACGCCCAGGACCCCGGGCACGGCGGCCGCGGCCGCGGTGTCGAGTCGCGCGATGCGCGCGTGGGCATGGGGGCTCAGGACCAGGCGGGCGTGAACCATGCCGGGCAGCTGCAGATCGGCGGCGTAGCGTGTGAGGCCGACCACCTTTTCCCCGCCGTCCACGCGGCGGATGGAGCGTCCGATCAGCGACGGCTGCGACATTCAGGCGCCTCCCGAAACCAGGAGTGACGGATCGACCGGGCGACCTCGCGCCCGCGCTCCCCCTCGGGGCGCGGACACCCGAAGCCTATCACCTCTTGGTCAAGTACGCTCGCCACGGCTTCCAGTAGTACTTCTTCCACCCCGCGGTGACCCCCCGGACGTCCCGGTCCGCCACGTTGGCGTGGACGAGGCGGATGCGCCCGGACTTGCCGCGAGGCCAGAACGTGAGGATCAGGATCGAGTCGAGATCCTTGGAGCCGAAGTTCGTCGATCGCCAGGTCTGGACGATCATGCGCCCGGGTCGGGTGCCCAGCATCTTTCCCGAGAGGGCTCCGTTGAATGCGCGGAAGGCGGAGCCCGGCTTCGCGCTGATCTTGACCGGGCCTCCGGTGATCGCCGCGTGACTCCTGGGATTCAGATACATGCGGTACAGTGCGGCGGCCGTGGCGGGCAACGTCACGCTCTGCTGGATCGTCTTCGGCATGATCGAACCCTCCGCTGCCAAGGCCAGAGCGGGATCCGCGTCGCTTCCCGGTCTCGACGCGTAATCGCCTCAGCCCTGGCGGCTCTTCCCCATTACGGCCCGGACGTGAGCGATGTACTTCTCGTCAATCGCAGAAGCGGGGATGTAGATGCTGATGTTGCTGAGGCTCAGGATCGCCCAGACGCCGCCGAATCGCGCGACGCGATCAACCTTCTCGAGCGGTAGCCAGTGCCACGCTTGGCCGACCCTTTGGCCGATGCGGTCTTCTTCGACGACGACGTCCACGTGCATCGGACCAAAGAGCAAGGGGCGCACGAACCCGGCGACGCACAGGACAACATTGTTCCACGCCGGGAAGAGGACGACCAACGACAACAGGAACCAGGGAGACGCCCACCAGGCCATGGCGAAGACGAATGCCGTGATGGCCACCATCACCAGCACACCCGGCCAGTAGCCCATCCAGGTGGCGACGTGGCCGGCCAGAAGCTGCCGGCGACTCAGCTCACACGAGATGTGAAGTCGGTCAAGAGACATGGCCCTTACCTGACCGCCCCGGCGACCAGGCCGGTCGCCAGCCGGCGCTGCAAGACGAGAGAGACCAGCACCGAGGGGAGCGTGAACACGACGGCGCCGGCCATCATGATCTCGATCGGCGTCTCCAGGTACCCGATCCACGAGGCCAGCCCCACCGACGTGACCCACAGGGACTGGTCGCTGACGAAGGTCACGGCGAACACGAACTCGTTCCACGCCTCGAAGAACCCGATCGCGAAGGCCGTGACCAGCGCCGGGGTCGACAGGGGTATCGTGATGCGACGGAGGACGCCCACGCGGGAGCAGCCGTCCACCAGGGCGGCCTCCTCGATCTCGACCGGGATCGCGTCGAAGAAGGCCTTGAGGATCCAGACCGTGATGGGGGCGGTGATCGCCGCGTTCGCCAGGATCAGCCCCAGGCGGCTGTCGAGCAGGCCGACCCGATTGAACAGCACGAACAGCGGGACGATGAGCACCGCGGTGGGCAGCATCTGTGTCAGAAGCAGGAGGAACCCCACGGTGCCCCGCCCGCGGTAGCGGAAGCGCGACAGGCTGTAGGCGCCGAACACCGACGCCGTGACCGCCAGCACCGCGGCGCCGGTCCCCACCACGAAGCTGTTGGCCAGCCAGCGCCCGATCGGCTGAGTCGCGAAGAGCCGGCCGAACACGGCGATCTCGGCGAAGTTGGGGGCCACCCGCGGCGGCCACCCGTACAGGTCCGCCGTCCGTTGAATCGCCGTCACCAGCATCCAGTAGACGGGCAACAGCGAGAACCTCAAGGCGAGCGCGACGAGCCCGTATCGGCCTCCCCGCCGTATCGTCCGGCGAACGCTCCACGCCGACGCCGGCCCGCTCGACATCTCAGGAGGCTCTCCGAGCAACCGCGCGCCGCCTGAGGCCCGGCCACACGGGTCTGGTTGTCCGCTCCGAGCGCCGGCTTCGCCGGCGCAACCCATTCCTGGGGGAGGTCTCGGAGGGGGCCGCCGAGGCCCCCTCCGATGAACTAGACCGCGGCCGCTCCACCGCGTCGCTCGAGGACCTGGTAGACGACGGCGATGATCGCCGAGATGCCGATGCCGACCATGGCCAGCGCCGAGGCCGTCCCCATCCGAAAATTCCGAAAGGCTTCCCGGTAGATCTCGACCGCGAGAACGTCCGTGGCGCCGGCCGGGCCGCCCTGGGTGAGGATCCAGACGGTGGCGAAGCGCTTCAGCGCCCAGATCGTGAACAGCAGCGTCAGCACGCCGAAGGTCGGCCGGATGCTCGGCAGGGTGACGTGCCGGAAGGTCGCGGCGCCGCCGGCGCCGTCGATCCGCGCCGCCTCGTAGAGGGAGCGGTCCACGGCCGTCAGGGCCGACAGCAGCACGACCGCCCCCAGCGGGAACAATCGCCACACGTCCACCAGGATGACGGCGGGAAGGGCCCAGCTCGGCGACACCAGCCAGCCGACACTCGCCCGGATGATCCCGAGGCGCCCCAGGATGAAGTTCACGAGGCCGTACTGGGCGTCGTACATCCAGTACCAGATGAGCGCGCTGGCCACCAGGGGAGTGCCCCAGGGGACCGTCAACGCCGCCCGCGCCAGTCCTCGGCCCTTGAACTCGTCGCAGAGCAACAGCGCGCACGCCATGCTGATCACCAGGGTCAGTCCCACGATCCCCGTCGTGTACATCACGGTGATCCACACGCTGTTCGCGACCTCGGCCGAGCGCGCCAGGTCCCGGTAGTTCGCGATGCCCACGAAGTCCGCCGCCCGCGGAAGGAGGTCGCGGCCTCCATAGAGGCTGCGGAGCAAGCCACGACCCATCGGGTAGAGCACCAGCGCGCCCATCAGCAGGGTGACGGGCGCGATCAGCAGATACGGGAGGGCGGCCTCCCGCCAGACGGCGGAGGGAGGGCGCGGCGCTGCTGCGAGTCGGCCGCCGGACGTGCCCAACACCACCGCTCGGGCGTCGCTACGGCTTCTTCACGACCTTCTCCTCCAGCTCGGCCTGGGCCGCGTCCATCTCCGCCTTGGGATCGAGGTTGCGCACGAGCACGTTGCTCACGTGCTTCAGCACGATGTTCCGGAACTCGGGCAGCCGGGTCTCGAATCCCGCGGGCAGGATGGCATCCGGAACCACCGGCAGCTCGACGAACGTCCGCAGGTGCGGCGCCTCCTTGAAGATCGCCTCGTTCGCGGACTTCGAGTTCACGATGTTCCGGGCGGCCAGGCCATAGTCCTTCAGGTGTCGCTGGAAGAACTCCAGGAAGGCCGCGGCCTCCTTCGGATGGCGGGCGGCTTTGGGAATCGTCAGGAAGACCGACTCCACATGAGTGACCGGCTGCTTGAACGGCGGGGGTACCGCCTCCACCTCGATGGCGGGATTCTGTGTCCGGGAGATCACGATGTGGTTCTGGTTGTCGGTCAGCATCGCGACCTTCTCGTGATAGAACATGCGCCGATAGGTGGCCGAGTCGACGCCCTTCGGGAAGATTCCCGCATCGTACATCTCTTTCAGGAACCGGACCGCCGCCACCACGGGCGCAGAGTTCACGGCCGGCTTCCCATCCACGGCCCACCGGCCGCCGAACCCGATGACCCAGAAGGACGCTTCGTACCACCAACCCGCCTCCTGATCCATCGTATGACGGACGCCGTAGCCGAACTGGTCCGGGGCCCGGGTCAGCCTCTTGGCCACCGAAAGGAACTCCTCGGGGGTGCGCGGCGGCTGAGCGATGCCCGCCTCGCGGAACAGGCGCTTGTTGATCAGCAGCGCGTAGGAGACATAGTCGACCAGGACGCCATACGTCCGCCCACTCACCTCACCGATCCGCTGAGCCGGCAGGAACTCGTTCTTCAACCTGGCCAGGTTGACCATCGTGTCGAGCGGGGCCAGATGCTCGCGCGTCATGAAAGAGAAGAACATGGTGTCCGACGCCGTCACGACGTCCGGCGCATTGCCGGCCGCCAGCCGTACCATCAGCGTTTCCTCGAACCGCGGGTACGGAATGCTGAATTCCTTGATCTTCACCTGCGGGTACTCGACACTGAAGGCCGCGGTGATCTTCCGCAGCGCGTCGCCCCGCGTCGGCACCGCCCACCACCAGGTGGCGAGCTCGAGCTCCACCGGGGTCTGTCCGTGAGCCAGCCGCAGCGTCCCCAGCAGGCCGGTGGTCACGAAGGCGAGGAGCGTGGCGATCCCGCACGCGAGCAACGAGCGACGCATCATGGTCGGATCCTCCCGATCTTGACCGGGTGGGGGCGCCCCGGGCTCACCGGGTCTCGCCCCGGGGGTCACCGTGACTCGTGTAGGAGCCGGCCTCGAGGTACCGCCGGTGGGCTTCGGCCAACCGCTCGGGATCCAGGGTCACCCCGAGGCCGGGCGCCATCGGCACCGGCAGCGTCCCGTCGGTGAACACGTGCTCCGGCCGGACGATGTCGTGGACCAGGAGCGAGAGATGGGTCTGGCTCGCCAGCCCCACCGCGTTCGGGCACGTGCTGACGACCTGCAGGGCAGCCGCCGTCGCGATCCCGAGGTCACCCGGGCTCTGCTTGGCGACCGGAATGTTGGCGACCTCGCACAGACCGCACACCTTCTTGAACGCCAGGAGACCCCCGACGCGGTGGGGCCCGGTCAGGATGACGTCCGCCGCCCGCCGGCGCACGACCTCCAGCACATCGGACTCGAGCCAGGCGCCCTGATCGGCCGCAATCGGCACGTCGACGGCATCGCGCACCCGCTCCATCGCATCCAGATCCAGCATGGAGACCGGCTGCTCGACGAACTCGAGGTCGAACGGCTCGATCCTCTTGATCACCCTGATGGCCTCGCCGGCCGTCCACGCCTCGTTGGCATCGACCCGGAGCTTGGCCCGCGTGCCGAGCGCTTGGCGGACCGTCGCGACCGTCTCCACGTCGGCCTCCTCGTCGAGCCCGATCTTCAGGTACACGGTCCGCATGCCGCGCTCGACCGCCGCCCCCGCCTCCTCGGCCATCGTGGCCAGGGGCTTTCGCGCGATGGGATAGTAGAAGGGCACTCGGTCCACGACGGGGCCGCCGAGGAGATGGGCCACCGGTTGGCCGGCCGCCTGACCGATGAGGTCCCAGAACGCCATCTCGACCGCGGCGATCGCGTAGTTCCCGAGGCGGCGGAAGTAGTGCCAGCCGCCCCGCCCGTACAGCATGCGGGTGCACTGCTCGACACGGTAGGGATCGTGGCCCTCGATCAGGCCCGCGAGGTGTCTCAGCGCCTCGAGCATGATCGGCGTGGACGGCGCGCCCACGGCTTCTCCGAGCCCGACCAGCCCGTCGTCGGTGTGGACCTGCACGATGACGCGCGAAATCCCGCGTCGCTCGCCCCACGCCCAGGTCTCCGGCTCGCGGAACGGCACCGAGACGGGCGTGATCTCGACCCGCGTCACTTTCATGTCGAGGCTCGTAGGTCCTGTCGGGACCGCGAAGCCACCGAGGGCCGCGCGGTCCTGGGCGGGAACGATAGCACCGAGGCCCCGGCCTGGCAAGCGAGCCGCGGTGTCGTCGCCCCGCCGGATTGCCGACGGCATCGGTCAGCCCTGATCGGCAAGAAATGGGTGGGCCATGAGCCCCTCCTACCCTTGCAGCCTTTCTCGTGGTCGCCGTCGTCGTCATCGTGACGCCGGGGCCGGACACGGCCCTGACCATTCGCAACACGCTGCTGGGCGGGCGCCGGGGCGGTGTCTTCACGGCGATGGGTGTCGCGGCCGGACAGGCTACCTGGGCCCTGGCGACGAGTGTGGGCGTCACGACGCTGCTCGCCGCGTCCGAGCCGGTCTTCGTCGCGGTTCAAGCTCGGCGGCGCGGCCTACTTCCTCGGGATTCAGGCGCTGCGCGGCGCCTGGCGGCCCTCGGGCCAGGGCCCGACCACCCCGACGGGGGGCCGTCCCCCGTCTCACAGGGGGACGACGGCCCCCAGCATCGTCAGGTTGGGTGGAATCCGCGGCACGTCAGTCGTCCCGGGGCGGTCGTAGGTCGCCGGCCAGCGGAGGCCGGCCCCGGTGCCGAGGACGACCGCCGTCTCGGCCGGCCGAAGGACCCCCTCCTTGCCCAGGGCGCGCAGGCCGGCCAGGGCGGTGGCGGAGGAGGGTTCGAGGGCGAGGCCATGCTGGCCCAGCTCTCGGCCGGCGTCCCGGATCGCCTCGTCCGTCACCGCGACCGCCGAGCCGCCGGACTCGCGGACGGCGCGTAGGGCGTGGTCGCCGCTGAGACGGTCGACGAGCGACAACGCGATGGTCGGCCGAGGCCTGACCGGCCTCACGTCCGGCCATCCGGCGCGCCACGCGGCGACCACCGAGTCGCCCGCCTCCGGCTGGCAGGCGACCATGCGAGGTCCGGTCGGCGCGAGCCCGAGCTCGACGAGCTCGCGGAATCCTCGCCACACCCCGGCGATGCCGTCGCCGCCCCCGACCGGCACACAGCACCAGGCAGGCACGCGGCGGCCGAGCTGCTGCCAGATCTCGTAGGCGATGGTCTTGTAGCCCTCGAGCCCGAACGGGTTCCCGACGCGCCGGCCCTCGACGAGCGGGGCGTTCCGGTTCGAGACGAACCAGCCGTGGTCTTGGTGGAGCGCCTCCAGGAGCGTCAGGGGCGAGCCCGGGCCACGATCCGGCTCTACGATCACCGCCTCCCCTCCGTAGTGACGCACCTCGGCGACGACCGAGGGAGGCGCGTCCGGCGGGAACAGCACCAGGCTCCGGAGGCCGGCTGCCGACGCATACGCGGCCATCGAGACCCCGTGGTTCCCCGATGAGGTGCAACAGATCCGGTCGTAGCCGAGCTCGCGGGCGATGGCCACCGCCACCGCGTTCGTTCGATCCTTGTACGACAGGGTCGGGTTGGCCCCTTCCAGCTTGACCGCCGCCTCAGCGAGCCCGAGCTCCCGCGCGACCCACTCCATCGCGACCAGCGGCGTCTGTCCCTCCCCGAGGGTGACCGTCGCCTCCTGGCGAGTCACCGGGAGGAACCGGTGAAAGCTCCAGAAGTGCGTCCCGCCGGTGAGGCGGCCGGCATCCGCCGGCTCGAACGCATACGTGACCGCCAGCGCGCCCGCCCGGCCGGCCGCCCGGCAGCTCTGGCAGCCCGAGAGCTGCGGCCCCCACGGGTGAGCGGCACCGCACTGCGTGCAGGCGAGCCCGGTCGCGGCCGAATAGGCGGCGCTCATGGGCCGACCGAGGCGAGGCCGCGATCCGCCGCCGTGAGGATCCGGCATCCGTCCTCGGTCACCAGGACCGTGTCCTCGATCTGGAATCCGCCGTAGCCCGACTCGTAGTACGGCACCTCGACGTTCAGCACCATCCCCGCCTCGAGCCGCTCGTCCGAGCCCTCGACGATGAGCGGCGCCTCGTACATCTCGAGCCCGATGCCGTGACCCACGTGGTGGCGGCGGAAGTGGGGGATGCCGGCCTGCCGAATCGTGTCGACGGCGAGGGCGAAGAGGTCACCGACCCGGGTGCCCGGCCGCACCGCGGCCACCGCCGCGTCCTGCCCGGCCCGGATGGCCGCGTAGGTCCGGAGGTGATCGGCTGACGCCCGGCCGAGGACTCGGGTCCGCCCGATGTCGGACCAGTAGCCACGATAGCGCAGGCTGGAGTCGGACCGGATCAGATCGCCCGGCGCGCCGACGTACGACGCGGCGTGAAACGACCCGCTGCTTCGAGGCCCGAGCGTCGTCTCCCAGTGGCCTGGATCGGCGCCCGCCGCCGCCGCTTCAGCTCGAAACGCCGCCTCCATCTCGGATTCGGGCCGCCCCTCGGCTGCCACGGCGAAGGCCCGGGCGGCCGACCGCTCGTTGATCGCGATGGCCTGGCGCAAGAGGTCGAGCTCGTCCGCCGTCTTGATCCGCCGGATCTCGGCGAGGATGCTTCGGGCCTCGACGAGGGCGCCGGCGGGAAGCCGTGCCGCCAGCACCCGCCAGAGTGCCGGGCTCAGGCCGCCCTCGTCGACGCCCACCGCGCCGGCCCCACCGTCCTCGGCGAGGATCGCCAGCAGCGCCTCTTCGGCCGTCGCATGGTGCGGGCAGCTCTGGCGGAGGTCCTGGACGACCGCCTCCGCCGGCGAGAGAGTCGCGCCGGCCCGCCGCTCCACGTGGTAGGTCCCGGTGGTCCGAATGGCCTTGGTGGCCACCGGCCGCTCGACGGTGTACTCGAGGCCTGACATGCCGACGATCAGGACTGGCTCGCGCCCCGGGAGCGCGACCGCGTAGGCGCCGGGATAGCGGTAGATGTACAGCGCCGGAGAGTCGTAGCCGGTCAGGTACCGGACATTCTCGGCCGAGCTGGCGACCAGGGCGCGGAGTCCGTGGGCGGCCAGGGCGGCCTGGATCCGTCGATCGTGTCGAAGCATCGTGATCAGCCCGCCCGGCGGAGGAGTCGGCCCGCCCGGGCGCTGGTGTGCTCTCCGTCCCGCACGGTCAGCACGCCGTTGACGAAGACGTACCGGATGCCCGCCGGAAAGGCGATCGGGTGCTCGAAGCTGGCGCGGTCGACGACCGTCGCCGGATCGAAGACCACCAGGTCAGCTTTCTGGCCCGGTCCCAGCGTGCCGCGATCAGTCAGTCCCATCCGCCGAGCGGGGCCCTCGGTCAGCTTGTGGACCGCGCCCTCCAGGGTCAGCACCCCGCGCTCGCGAACGTAGCGGCGCAGCAGATGGCTCGCCCAGCCGTAGGAGTAGATGTGCCGCACGTCCCGGCAGGGGCCGTAGGGCGCCACCGTCGAGCCGTCGGAGATGACGACGCAGTCCGGGTCGCGAAAGGTCGCGTCCACGTCTTCCTGCCGATGGAGGGGAGCCGACCAGAAGAGGCTGCTCGGGTTGTCCCCCTCGTCGGCGAGCAGGTCGAAGACGACGTCCCAGGGGTCGCATCGCCGGGCGGCCGCCAGCTCCTGGATCGTCTGACCGTGGAGATCGCGGTTGGCCGGCGCGTCGTAGACCGACAGCAGGTCCCAGCGACCCTGGTGGACGTGCTTCCACTGCGGGTTCTCGTTGGCGCGCATCCGGGCCCGCTCCCGCGGATCGCGCAGCCGCTCCCGGAGCCGCCGCACGCCGCCCTCGAAGGCCCACGGGGGGAGCGCCGCCATCACGAGCCCCCGACCCAGCAAGTAGGGATGGTTGTCGAAGGCGACGTCGAGGCCGGCCGCCCGCGCGTGGCGGATCGCCCCCATCGCCGCCTCGGCCCCGCCCTCCCGCACGCCCCACCGGGGGGAGACGTGGGAGATCTGAAGCCGCACGCGGGCCGCGCGGGCCGTGTCGAGTGCTTCGTCGATCGCCGTCTCGTAGGAGTAGTCCCGGTTGCGGATGTGAGTGGCGTAGAGGCCCCCGCGCCGCCCCACCGCGGTCGCGAGGGCGACCAGCTCCTCGGAGGTGGCCGTCTTTCCCACCGGGTACTCGAGGCCCGACGACAGCCCGAAGGCCCCCGCCTCCAGCGACTCCTCGAGGAGCCCGACCATCCGGCCCACTTCGGCCGGGGTGGCCGGCCGGGGCTCGGGCCCCATGGCCGCCAGCCGCAGGGCTCCGTGCCCGACGAGCCCGCCCACGTTGATCGACACGCCGTCCCGGCCGAGCGCCTCCAGCCACTCGGCGAACCGGCGCCAGCCGATGTCGACCCCGGGCAGGTAGTCGATGATCGCGAGCGGCAGGTGAACCGGATCGGCGAGCGGCGCGCAGGACATGCCGCAGTTCCCCACCAGCTCGGTGGTGACGCCCTGGCGGACGGCGCTCTCGGCGTTCCGGTTGAGGAGCAGCGTGTAGTCCGAGTGGGTGTGGATGTCGACGAACCCCGGCGCCACCACCTGCCCGCGCGCGTCCATCTCCACGGAGGCCGCCGGCAGACCGGGTCCGATCGCGACGATCGTGTCGCCGGCCAGGCCGACGTCCGCGTCGTAGGCGGGGCGCCCGGTGCCGTCCACCACCCGGCCGCCGCGAAGGACGAGACTCAGCACGCGCCGTCTCCGCGCGACAGGCGGCCGGCACGGACGTGGCGCCGCATGGACAGGCCCTCGGGCCGCGCGATCCTCACCGGTTTGCCCTGACAGTCCTCCGAAATCGGGACGACCGTACGCCAGGCCTGGACGGGCGTCAAGGGCTGCCCGTCGGCGCGGACGCGCGTCATGCGCGGCGCGCGCGCCCCCGACCCGACGCGCAGTTGACGGCTCTGGTCTCCGGGTGCTACTGATCGCCCCGATGGGACGAGCGCCGGCGGGTCGCCACGCTCCCAGCCGGCCAGGGGGCTCTCAGAAAAGGGGGAACGTGATGGCTGAACGACTCGGGTTGGGCGTCATTCCGGGAGTGGGCTGGAAGGCCCGTGAGATTCAGGCGATCGCGCGCGAAGCGGAGGAGGCAGGCTTCGACGCGATCTTCGCCGCCGAGGTGAACAACGACGTCCTGGCCACGGCCCAGCTCATGGGCGCGGCCACCAAGCGAATCCAGATCGGCACGTGGATCGCCAACATCTACCTGCGACATTCCTACGTCTGTGCCCAGGGCGCGGCCCTCGTCGCCGATGCCACCGGCGGGCGCTTCATCCTCGGGCTCGGGGTCAGCCACCCGCCGGTGAACCGGGCGCTGGGGATCGACATGCAGGATCCGCCCCGGGCTCTCAGGTCTTACGTGACGGCGGTCCGCGGCTGGTTGAAGGGTGAGGGCCCGGCGACGCATCTGCCCCAGCGGCCGGCCCCGCAGCCGGTGCCGCTCTACGTGGCCGCGGTGACCTCCAAGACCGTCGAGCTCGCCAGCGAGCTCGCGGATGGGATCATGCCGTTTCTGTGGTCGGCGGCGCGCGTCACCAAGAGCAAGGCGTGGACCGCCCGCGGCCGGGCCAGGGCCTCGGGGCTCGGCAAGCTCGACGTCACCCTCGGGCTGCCGACCTTCATCGGCGACGACCTCGAGGCCTTGCGCGACGCAGCCCGCCAGAACCTCGCCCTCTATACCACCTTTCCCTTCTTCCAGCGACTGTTCAGGGCCAGCGGCTTCGCGGCCGAGGCGGCCGAGATGGAACAGGGGGGCGGGGGCGCCTCGCTGACCGACCGCCTCCTCGATGCGGTCTGTCTCCTCGGTCCCCTCGCCCGTTGCCGGGAGCAGCTCGCCGCGTTCCGCGCCGCCGGCGTCGATCTCCCCATCCTGGTTCCTCCCATCGGCGTCGACGGAGCCCGTGCGGTGATCAACGCCTTCAAGCGATAGGCGAGCCGGAGGGGGCGTGGCGGTCCCTTCCGAGAGCTCTGCCCGGCACCGATCGCCCGGCATTGACTCGTGGCTCCGTCTGCCGCAGGATCGGCCCTCGGGAGCGGGACCGGGCATCCGCCGTGTCGCCGGGATCGAGTCCGGGGGGAGGACGATGTCGTCAGCGGGGCCTTTCGGCAGGACGAGACCCGTGACACTGGGTGCGCGGCTCGTGATCCTCGCGGGGCTCGTGCTGGCCGCCGCGCCGGGCCGCGCCCAGGCGCCCGTGGCGACCGAGAGCGGGCGCCTCTCCGTGAGCGGCGAGTACCTCCTGTGGTGGACGAAGGACAGTCCGGCTCCTACACCGCTCGTGAGCACGGGCCCCCTCGGCGATCCCCGGTCGCGCGTGCTGCTCGGGGGCCAGGACATCGACACCGGCGAGCACCACGGCGCCCGCGTGACCATCGGCTACCGGCTGACCGACGACCGCCGGTGGGGCATCGAGGGCAGTCATCTCTTCCTGCCGCGCACCTCCACGCGCCGGAGCGTGAGCGCGCCCGGCACGGTCGGCTCCCAGGAGCTCTCCATCCCCTTCTTCGACGTCACGCGTCCCGGCGAGAGCACGACCGGGCTGGCGGTGCCCGGGCGGTTCGCCGGGACCGCGACCGAGAGGCTGACGAGCCGGCTCGGCGGCGAGGAAGTGAACGGGATCCTGACCCTGACCGCGACCGAGCGGTGGGGACTCGACCTCCTGGCCGGCGTGCGCCACCTCGGCCTCAGCGAGAGATACCACTTCGACACCAACACGCCGGGGGTGCCGCCCCAACCCGTCGACGTCTTCGAGACCCGCGATGCGTTCGACGCCGACAACCGCTTCTACGGCGGGCAGGTCGGCCTGCGCGGGCGCTATGCCCTGGGACGCTGGCGGGTGAGTGGCGGCGCCAAGGTGGCTCTGGGGGCGATGCGCGAGAAGGTCGAGATCGACGGCGTCCTCGTCACCAACGACTTCAACGGATTCGGGACCCCCCAGGCCTTCCCCGGCGGCTACTTCGCCCAGCCGACCAACATGGGCACCCACCGGCGGGACGTCTTCGCCGTCGTGCCCGAGGCGACCATCAGCGTCGGCTACCAGGTGACGTCCTGGGCGCTGGTCTTCGTCGGCTACACCATCCTCTACGCGAGCGACGTGGTGCGGCCGGGCGACCACGTGGACCGGGGGATCAACCCGAGCCAGAGCGCGTCCTTCACCGGGACCCAGCCGAGTCCTCTGGTGGGGCCGGCTCGGCCGGCCTTCCGGTTCTCGGGCTCGGACTTCTGGGCCCAGGGTCTCAGCGTCGGCCTCGCCGTCCGCTTCTGAGCGGCGCCGGGCCTCAGAGGCTCGGGCGCTGGAGGAGCACGATCCCGACCGCGATCAGCAGGACGGCCAGCACCTTCGTCCAGCTGAACGCCTCCCGGAGGACCAGGAAGCCGACCAGCAGGATGAGGCTGGTGTGCACGCCCCCGACGATGAACGACGCCGTCACCTCGAGGCCGTGGGAGAAGGCGAGGAGGCCGAAGAGATCGACGCCGGCCGCCGCCAGCCCGGCGATCAGGAGCCAGGCCACGCTCTCGCCGCTCACGACGACCTCGGCTCCGCGCGCCCGCATGACGAGCAGCACCGCCAGGTTCACGACAAAGGCGCCCGCCGTCACGATCATCGCCCCCAGGGCGGGGTTGATCCGCGCCGAGGCGAGCTTCACGCCGATGGTGTACGTCGCGGCCGAGGCGCCCATGAGCACCGCGAAGAGGAATGCCGTCCGGTTCATCGCCGCCCCGGTCCCGTCGCGCTAGAGCCGATACGAGGCGTCCTCGGCGTCGAGGCGCCGGACGAGCGCGTCCCAGTCGAGCTGCCCGAAGGGCTCGCCCTTGTACCAGGTCCAGTAGCGCCGGGACGCGTCCTCGCACACATCGGGGGGTGGAAGCCGGATGGGACGCCCGGTGGCCAGCGCCTGAACCTGGATCTCGCACGCCCGCTCCAGATAGTGCATGAGCACGAAGGCCTCGGAGACCGCCCGCCCGATGGTGAGGAGGCCATGGTTGCGCATGACCAGCGCGCACTTGTCCCCGAGATCCGCGACCATCTGCGCGCATTCGTCGATCGCCTCGACGTAGACGTAGTCCGTGTAGGCGACCCGGTCGTAGAAGATCAGGTTGATCTGGTTCAGGGGCAAGAGCTCGCCCTCGAGGGCCCCTAGCGTGGTGCCGGCCCGGGTGTGGGTGTGGACGATGCAGAACGCGTCCGGCCGGGCGCGGTGGATCGCGCCGTGGATCGCGAAGCCGGCGGGGTTCAGCCCGTACGCCGTGTCGTCGAGGATCTTGCCGTCGAGGTCACACTTGACCAGGCTGGAGGCCGTGACCTCCTCGAAGAGGAGGCCGAACGGGTTCAGCAGGAACTGGCCCTCGGTGCCGGGGACCACCGCCGACACGTGCGTCGAGGTGAGGTCGGTCATCCGGAACTTGGCCAGCAGCCGGTAACAGGCGGCCAGCTGCACGCGCGTCTCCCATTCGGCCCCGGTCATCGCCACCATGTCATCCTCCTCGCCCTGCCTCGGGAACGTCAGGGCGTCACCCGGCCCCTTCCCCTACCGCGCCGGCTGCAGGGAGGCCTGCCGGGCGGTTTCCATGAGCCGGCCCCCCCGCTTCTGTAGGGTCAGCGTGCCGGACTCGGTGACGGTGGCTGGCCGGCGGGTGACCCGATCGACGACGGTCGTCTCCACCGCGTAGGTCACCTCGGCGGTGTCCCCGTGGATGGAGACCGCCTCCACCGTGGTCCGGATCGTGATCTGCGCGTCGTCGCGATATCCCGCCCAGGCCCACCGCTTGTACTCCGCCCCGGAGAGCGTGATCTGCCGACCGCCGGACGTGATGGTCATCCGGGCGGTATCCGCGACCTTGTCGAGGAGGCGCGTCCGCCGCTTCCACTCGCCGATGGACGCCGCGCCGTCCTCCTCGGTCATGAACACGCGTACCTCCGGCTCGGTGATGCTCGCGGTGCTGCCGATCGGCACCGGCCCGCCGGAAGGCGGCGCACCCATCCCCCCGGGCGCGCCGGGCGTGCGCGGGTCCCGCTCGATGCGCTCGATGTCCTCCCGGGGGATGCGGACCACGCCGCCGAATCGCTCGAACTCGACGGCATCGCCGGCGTCCCGCCAGGCGCGGACTTCGATCCGGCCCCCGTTGCGGAGGTGCAGCACGTCGGCGCCGGCCGGGGCGGAGCCGACGAGCGCGACCACCAGGGCGAGCGTGAGGAGCCGGATCGTATGGTGTCGCATCGGCCCCATTCAACGCCGACCGCCGGCGGCCGTCAAGTCTTTGGGGGAGCGCTGGCCCGGGCCAACGGTCACCACGGCACCGCGAGATGCGATGCCGCTGGTCAGACGGGGCCGAATGGCCTATCGTGGCGTGGTGGCCATGACCTCGCGACACGCTCGGGTGGCCCGGCTCGACCGCTACGTGCGCATCCCCACCGTGAGCCGGCGCGTGACGCCGGAGATGGTCGAGCACGTGCGCGCCTTCTGGCAGGAGCAGGGTCTCGCCCTGGAGCCGCTCTCCCCGCCCGGAGATCAGGGCACGCCGGCCCTCTGGGGGGAGATTCCCGGCCCGGCCGGCGCCCCCACCGTGCTCCTCTACGGCCACTACGACGTCCAGCCCACGGGCGACCTCGCCCGGTGGGTCTGGGACGGGGTGCCGTGCGAGCCCTTCGCGCCGACGTACTTCCACGACGGCCGGCGGGTCGACCCGGCGACCGTGGACGACGCGGCGCTCGACGCGGTCACGATGGTGGCGCGGGGTGGGGCCGACAACAAGGGTCAGCACCTCGCCAACGTCCTCGGCGCCCTCGACGCCGCCCGCGCCGGGACGCTCCGCTGGCGCGTGCGGATCATCCTCGACGGCGAGGAGGAGCACGGGAGCCCCCACCTCGGAGAGATCGCCCGCGCCCACCGCGCGCGGCTGGCCGCCGACGTCGTCATCTGCTCCGACGGCCCCAAGCAGAAGAACCGCCCGACCCTCGTGATGGGCGTGCGGGGCATGCTCGAGGTGCACCTCACGGTCGAAAATGGCCAGCGGACGGCCGTCCACTCGGGGAACTACGGAAACATCGTGGCCAACCCGGTGCTGCCGCTGGCCCGGCTCATCGAGGACCTCCAGGGGCGCGTGCGCGAGTTCGCCCAGGACAACGGCGCCTTCCGGCAGGCGGCCGAGGCGGCCTTCGCCCGGTGGGAGCGCGAGGCCGTGTGGAAGCCGTTCCTGTGGCCCTACGTCAACGCCAACCACCTCGCGACCGAGGGGACCTCGCTCGAGCAGCGCCGCACGGTGATCCCGCGGGCCGCCCACGCGCGGGTCGACATCCGCCTCACGCCCGACGCCTCGCCCGAGGCCATGTCGGCGCTCGTCTACCGGGCCGTCGCCGACCATCAGAAATCCGCCGAGGGCGTCACCTTCCAGGTGCGGACCACCGGCCAGCCGGCCAGCTACACCTCGCCGGACCGCCCCGAGTTCGCCTGGCTCCTCCGCCTGCTGGGCGAGCAGGGCGACGGCCCGCCGGTGGCGCTGCCGACCCTCGGCGGCACGCTCCCGACCTGGGTCTTCACCCAGCTCCTCGGGATCCCGACCTTCGTGATCCCGTCGGCCAACAGCGACAACCAGCAGCACGACGTCAACGAGCACTACGTGCTCCGCCACTTCTTCGCGCAGATCGCGCTCTACGACCGGATCGTCTCTTCGCGGCCGTAGGCGACGGCGAGTCAGCCCGAAGCCGAGATCCGGTGCTATAGTGGCGGGCCAAAGGGAGGCAACCGTGGGGACGAACAAGAAATCCGCGGGCTATCGGTCCTACCAGTACCTCGAGGAGAACGTCGACTATCGCGGCTTCCACCTGGCCAGGGAGCTGGGCCGCGTGCCCTCTCGGCGAGTCGAGGTCTCGCCGGACGAGGAGGCGCGGGTCCAGCGCCTGCTCGCCGACCACGTCGTCGTCTCCATGCACGACCACCCGGTCGTGTCCCCGGAGGACATCACCCAGATCTTCGAGCAGAAGCGGCGCGGCCGCGACTTCACGGGTTTTCAGGGTCTGGCCGCCTCCGGCCTCGACTGCGTCTTCGACAACCTGATGGACGGGATCTGCACCATCACCTCCCCGGCCGGCTGGAAGTGGACCGACGTCCTCCACGACCTCGGCATGCGGCTCTGCGACCTGGCCCACCAGGACTTCGTGATCGTGGCCGACGGGATGCGGGACATCCTGAAGGCCCACGCGGAGGGGCGGGTCGCCCTCGTGCCCACCTTCGAGGCCGCGACGCCGATCGAGAACGAGGTAGACCGCGTGGACATCCTCTACGGCTTCGGCGTCCGCAGCATGGGCCTCGTCTACAGCGAGGCGAACGCCCTCGGCAGCGGGCTCCGGGAGCCGCAGGACGGGGGGCTCACCGACCTCGGCCGAGCCGTCGTGCGGCGCATGAACAAGCTCGGCATGCAGATCGACGCCGCCCACTGCGGTGATCGCACGACCCTCGACATCATCGAGGCGAGCGAGCATCCCATCGTCATCTCGCACGCCGGCTGCCGCGCCCTCTGGAACACGCGGCGCATGAAGCCGAACGAGGTGCTGGAGGCGATGGCCAGGAAGGGCGGCGTGCTGGGGATCGAGGCGGCCCCGCACACGACCCTCACCGACCGCCATCCCCTCCACAGCATCGAGTCCTACATGGAGCACTTCGAGTACGCCGTGAAGCTGCTCGGGATCGATCACGTCGGCTTCGGCCCCGACACGCTCTTCGGCGATCACGTGGGACTCCACCACGCCTACGCGGCGCACCTCTCGATCGGCAAGGCGCACGCGGGGAAGAAGTTCCAGGAGGTGCCGTATGTCGACGGGCTCGAGAACCCCGCCGACTATCCCAACATCGTGCGGTGGCTGGTCAAGCACGACTACAAGGACGAGGACATCGTCAAGGCGGTCGGCGGGAACGCCCTCCGAGTCCTGAAGCAGGTCTGGATCCGCTAGATCATTACTCGGGGGGGTCTCGGAAGATCCCCCCGATGCCCCCCTCGTGGCGGCGGCGAAGCCGCCGCTCGGAGCACTCCTCGATGCACCGCGGGCTCGGTGGTCGGCGCCGGGTCGGGTTACTCCGACAGGCTCCTGGATCCTGGGAGGGGGCCTCGACGGCTCCCTCCGACACCTCTCGCGAAGCGTCCTCACCGGCTTGACTAAGTCTATGCCTTAGTCTACCGTTGCCATCATGAAGACAGTGAACGTTCACGAGGCAAAGACGCACCTCTCGCGCCTACTTGCGCGCGTCGCGCATGGCGAGGAGATCGTCATCGCCAAGGCGGGAAAGCCCATTGCCCGGCTGGTGCCGGTGGGCCCCGCCGCCGGTCAACGGGTCCTCGGCCTGGACCGGGGACGGGCGGTCATCGGTGACGATTTCGACGCCCCCCTTCCGGAAGACACGCTGGCGGCCTTCGAGACGTGAGGATCCTGCTCGACACGCAGTGCTGGCTCTGGATGCTCATCGCGCCGGAACGCTTCTCTTCCGAGGGGCGGGCTCACCTCACGGCGCCCGAGAACGAGCTGCTTCTGTCCGCGGGCAGTGCCTGGGAGATCGCGATCAAGCATGCCCTCGGGCGGTTACGTCTGCCCATGGAGCCGGCCGAGTATGTGCCGAGCCGGCTCGCGGCGACAGGAACCTTGCCGCTCGCGATCGATCATCGCCATGCGCTCCGCGTGGGGCAGCTCCCGCCGCACCATCGGGATCCCTTCGATCGCATCCTCATCGCGCAGGCGCAAGTCGAGGCGATCCCCATCCTGACCTCGGACCCGCACTTCGCGCGATATGAAGTCGACCTGCTTCCCGCCTGAGCGAGCCGCCTCGCGGGAGGCCTCATGAACGTCGGTACCTCCGACCCCTGGGCGGAAGGACAGGCCTGGCGTATGATGCCGGAGCAATGGCGGTGACCAGCCTCGAGGTCCAGACGCGCGAGACCGTGCTGGACGGCCGGCCATCGGGGGGGTCTTCCGAGACCCTCCCGAAGAACTAGCCGCCCCGCCGGCGCGACACCAACGAATCGGCGAGCGGAGGTCGACACGATGCGCACCGCCCTGGTCGCCGGGCTGGTCCTGCTGGCTCTTCTGGCCTCGGCGTGGCCGGCGTCGGCGCAGGGCGCGACCTTCTCGCTCCCGCTCATCGACAACGCCCGGATGTGGCCGCTAGTGGGGGGGCTCCCCAACATCCTGGTCAACAAGGTCGTCTACAGCACGCTGGTCAAGTACGATCCCAAGGACTGGACGCCGGTCGGCGACTTGGCCGAGCGCTGGACGGTGAGCGAGGACCGGCTCACCTGGACCTTCCATCTCCGCCGGGCCGTCACCTGGCACGATGGCAAGCCCCTCACCGCCCGCGACGTGAAGTTCACGATCGAGCGGCTCTGGCTCAATCCCCAGGTGCCGTTCTTCCAGCGGGCCAACGTCCAGGACATCAGCCGCGTCGACGTCGTCGACGACCACACCGTCCGCATCGCGACCAAGGTGCCCTTCGCCACGCTGCCCGTCATGCTGGGGTACCTGGCCAACATCCTCCCCGAGCACGTCCTGGGGAGCTACACCCCCGACCAGCTCCGCAACCCGGTCGACTTCCTGCGGAGCCCGATCGGCACCGGCCCCTTCCGCTTCGGCGAATCCGTGCTCGGCTCCCACATCCGGCTGGTCGCCTACGACCGCTACTTCCTGGGCCGCCCCCGGCTCGACGCCATCGTCTTCCGTGTCGTGGCCGACGTCGAGCAGCAGCTCGCCCAGCTCCAGACCGGCCAGCTGGACCTCATGATCATCGAGCCGCACCAGGTCCCGACCGTCCAGCGCATGCCGAACGTCCAGATCGTGGACGCCCCCCAGGTCAACTACGCGTTCGTCGGCCTGAACCACAAGGCGGAGCCCTTCGGCGACCGAAAGGTGCGCCAGGCACTCGCCCTCGCCGTCGACCGCAAGGCGATCCTCGACAGGATCTACCTGGGCAAGGGGCGCCTCGCCACCGGACCCATCAACCCGCTCGTCGGGTGGGCCTACACCGACGCGGTGGACCAGTATCCCTACGACCCGGCGCGTGCCCAGCGGCTCCTCGACGAGGCGGGCTGGACCAGGGGCTCCGACGGAATCCGCCGGAAGGGCGGGCAGCCCCTTCGCTTCACGCTCGACTTCGACCGCGGCAACCCGGTCCGCGAGCAGACCGCGGTCGTGGTCCGCCAATACTGGCGAGACATCGGCGTCGACGTCGAGCTGCGCGTCAGCGAGTTCAACGCCTTCCTGTCGCGCATCCGCACCCGGCCGAACCCGCTCCAGGCCTGGGTGCTGTGGTACATCACGCCGCCCGAGGCCGACCTCCTCGGCTACTACCACAGCCAGGGCACGCTCAACGAGTTCGGCTACGCGAACCCCGAGGTCGATCAGCTCCTCGAGAAGGGGCGCGCGACCTTCGACCAGAAGGAGCGGGCCCGGATCTACCAGCAGGCGCAGAAGCTCATCGCCGCCGACGCGCCCGTCCTCTACCTG
Source organism: Candidatus Methylomirabilota bacterium (assembly GCA_036005065.1). NCBI lineage: Bacteria > Methylomirabilota (SeqCode) > Candidatus Methylomirabilota bacterium. The sequence goes on from DASYQW010000062.1 coordinate 31,549, forward strand.
GTCTACCCGGCCGAGATCCAGGCGCTCGCCCGGCGCATCCAGGGCTGGGTCCCGATGGGCTACCGCGACGCGCTGACGCACATGGTCGGCGTCTCGGCCGCCCGCTGACGCCACCTCGTCCCTGCCCTGCCTCACCGTCTCTGCCGAGGCGCGACCGAACGTGACACGCTATCTGATCCGCCGGGTCGGGCAGACGGTGGTCCTGCTCCTGGTGGTGAGCCTCGTCGTCTTCGCTCTCGTCACCCGGGCGCCCGGCGGTCCCGGGATCCTCCTCGACCGCAACATGGGGCCGAGCGAGATCGCCCAGATGCGTGCCCTCCTCGGCCTCGACCAGCCGCTCCACGTCCAGTACGTCCGCTGGCTCGGCCAGGTCCTCCGCGGCAACCTCGGCGTCTCCTACCAGGCCGGCATACCGGTCCTCGAGATCATCGGCCAGATGCTCCCCAACACCCTCGTGCTGTCGGCCGCCGCGCTGATCCTGTCGCTCGCGGTCGCGATCCCCGCCGGGGTGATCTCGGCGGCGCGGCCCTATTCGGCGACCGACCACGCCGTCACGCTCCTGGCCCTGTTCGGGATCTCGATACCGACCTTCTGGCTCGGGCTCATGCTCATCGTCCTCTTCTCCATCGTCCTCGGCTGGCTCCCGCCTGGCGGCATGCAGACCATCGGCGCCCCGTCGTCGGTCCTCGACCTCGTCCGGCACCTCGTCTTGCCGGCCGTCGTGCTGGGGACCGCCAACATGGCGCTCTTCGCCCGCTACACGCGCTCCTCCACGCTGGCGGTCCTCCGCCAGGACTATGTCCGCACCGCCCGCGCCAAGGGGCTGACCGAGGGCGCCGTCCTCTACCGCCACGCCCTCCGGAACGCGCTCCTCACCATCGTCACCGTGGTCGGCCTCCAGCTCCCCCGGCTGGTGGCCGGCGCCGCCATCACCGAGACCGTCTTCGCCTGGCCGGGGATGGGGAGCCTGGCCGTGCGCGCGGCTTTCGAGCGCGACTATCCGATGATCATGGGGATCACCCTGGTCATCTCGGCCGTCGTGGCGGCCTCGAGCCTCCTGGTCGATCTCCTCTATGGCTACGTCGATCCGCGCATCCGCTACGATTGACCTCCCGGTCGCGCTCCCCGTCAGGGCCCCGGCCAGCCGGACGCTCGCCCGCTTCGGGCGCCACCGGCTGGCGGTAGCCGCCCTCGGCGTGCTGATTCTCGTGCATGCGCTCGTGCTGCTGGCGCCCTGGCTCGCGCCCTACAGCCCCGAGACCGTGTCCCTTCTGGAGCGGCTCCAGCCCCCGACCCGGGCGCACTGGCTCGGCACCGACGAGTACGGCCGGGACGTCCTGACCCGACTCCTCTATGGCGGGCGGGTGTCGCTGGCCGTCGCGCTCGCCTCGATGGCGGCGTCGCTCGTCCTCGGGGTGGCGGTGGGGGCGATCGGAGGGTACGCCGGCGGGCCGACCGACGCGGTTCTGATGCGGATCACGGACGCCATGCTGGCGATTCCCCTCTTCTTCATCGCGTTGATGGCGCTCGCGATGCTGGGCGCCACGCTCGTGAACCTGGTGCTCGTGATCGCGCTGTCGTCGTGGATGACGGTGGCGCGGGCGGTGCGGGCCGAGGTGCTGCGGACGCGCGAGCTGGAGTTCACGCTGGCGGCCCGGGCGATCGGATGTAGCCGCCTGCGGGTCCTCGCGCGGCACGTGGTGCCGCAGTCGATCCCGACCGTCACGGTCGCGGCGACGCTCGGCGTCGCGTTCGTGGTCCTGCTGGAGTCGTCGCTCTCGTTCCTGGGCCTCGGGGTCCAGCCGCCGGCGGCGTCGTGGGGCAACATGCTGAGCGGCGCCCGCGGGTACCTCCGCACGGTGCCGGGCCTCGCGGTGATGCCGGGCGTCCTGATCTTCGTCACGGTGCTCTGCTACAACTGGTTCGGCGACGGGCTGCGGGACGCGATCGACCCGACGCTGGCCCAACGCTGACCAAAAGGAGGCTGGGCAATGCGCTACGCGTGGCCGAAGGGCAAGCGGTCGGCCGTCGTGCTCTCGTTCGACTTCGACGCCGAATCGGGGTTTCTCTTCCGTCAGCCGGAGAAGGCGCGACGGAGCCTGGCGGACCTCGAGGAGCGCCGGTTCGGGCCCCGGGTCGGGGTTGACCGGATCCTGAGGCTGCTCGATCGGGTGAAGCTCCGCGCGAGCTTCTTCATCCCCGGCTGGACCGTCGAGAATCACCTGGCCGAGTCGAAGCGCATCCGCGACGCCGGCCACGAGATCGGCGCCCACGGGAACGTCCACGAGGCCGTCGACGGGATGGAGCGCGAGCCGGAGGAGGCCATCATGCGGGCCCAGCTGGCGATCCTCAAGGACCACCTCGGCGTCCGCCCGGCCGGCTACCGCTCCCCGTCGTGGGACGTCAACGTGTGGACCCCGGACATCTTGAAGGCCCACGGGTTCCTCTACGACACGTCCCTCATGGGCAACGACGTGCCCTACGAGATCGACACCGCTCACGGGCCGCTCGTCGAGGTGCCGGTCCAGTGGCTGCTCGACGATGCCCCGCTCTTCCGCCACGTCTACGGGGCCACCAACGCGATCGCCGACCCGGCTCGCGTCTTCACGCTCTGGAGCCGCGAGTTCGCCGGGATGCACGCCGAGAGCGGCTGCTTCGTGTTGACGTGCCACCCGTTCATCATCGGCCGCGCCTCCCGCATCGCCATGCTCGAAGAGCTCGTCCGCTACATGCGCCGATCCTCGGGCGTGTGGTTCACCACCTGCGAGGAGGTGGCCCGCTGGCACTCCGCGCAGCCGGCGACCCTGCCCCGGGCGCCGGCTCCGGGCCGAACGCCGCGCCCGCGGGCGTCGGCCGGCCGCGCGCGCCCGGCACGATAGCGGCGCGCGCGTCCCGGGCGCCCTCGGCGTGCGTCCAGCCGAGATCGCGGGCGCCGCCGAGCCGGCCCCTTCAGCCGCACCTTCAGCCGACCGCCTTGCCAAGGCTGCGAACAACCGCTATTCTGTGGAGTGTCGCCAGGCATTCCAGCGGAGCTGGTGGCAGGGGGGTTCTCCCGCGTGAGTCACCAGGCACCGCGTCCGTTCCATCGCCTCTCGAGCCCGGGACCCGCTTCCGCCTATCGCGAGGCGCCCTGTCGGCATCCCGCCTGCCGCTGCTCTGCCCGTCCGGAACGGCGGTACTGTAGCGACTCCTGCGCCGCCGTCGGCGCCGGGCGCGGATCGATCGGTGCCCCGTGCCAATGCGAACACGATCTCTGTACGGAAACCCGGCGTGAAGCGTAGCGCGCCGGAGAAGCCCTCGGTGGCCGCCCGAGCGCCCCGGGGCGGGGGGAGGCCTCGATGAAGATCGAGGTATTCGACAACCAGATCGAGCCCGCGCTCAAGGCGCTCAAGAAAGAGATGGCCACCGGAGGCCTGTTCAAGGAGATGAAGCGACGGGCCTACTATGAGAAGCCTTCAGTGAGGCGGAAGCGCAAGCAAGCCGAGGCCCGGAAGCGGCGGCGACGGGCGGCCCGGCGCTCGCATGGCGACTAGTGGATTGTCGGCCATGACCACGCGCCGCGTGAGGCCCGGTCACAGCGGACCTGATCGGTCCGCCACAACACGAGAGAGGAGGCGGCCATTCCACCAAGGATCTTCGTAGGCAACCTGAGCTTCCAGACGACCGCGCAGCAGCTCACGCAGTTCCTGTCGGCGGCAGGCAACGTCGTAGGGGTCCACCTTCCCAGCGATCGCGAGACGGGCCAGCCTCGTGGTTTCGCGTTCGTGGAGTTTTCGAGCGAGGCCGAGGCGGCCGACGCCATCCGGCTCTTCAACGATCGGGACCTCGATGGCCGGAAGCTGCGGGTCAACATGGCCGACGATCGGCCGCCGCGGGCCGGCGGCTTTCGCACCGATCGGCCCTCCGGCTCCTTCGGCGCGGGCTCCCGCGGCGACGGTGCCCCGCCGCCCTCGAAGAGGCCGTTCAGGAGCAAGGGGAGCCGCCGCGGCATCCGGGCGCGCAAGCGGAGCCTCTGACCGTCCGTTACCCTGGCATCCGGCTTCGTTTCGGGTGACACGGCGCGTTCCTCGGTCCCCCGGAGGGCGCGCACACCTCGCGCGTCGCCAGCACTCGCCCGCCTCACGCTCGCGCCGTCTCGGGTCCGCCACCGCGTTCGGGGCCGAAGGTCCTTCGGGCCGGCATCCCGAAGCGGCGTCGCGCGTCCGCGTCGACGGAGACCCCACCACGACGATCCAGCCGCGGTAGCCCGGAGATTCGAGCCTATTCCGCGGATCCGTCGGCCGGCGCCGGGCGGAGTAGCCGGACCTCGACGGCGGCGCCGTCGGGGACGCCGAGGATCGCCAGCGCGTCGGTCGGCAGCTCGCCGTGGTCGCGGTCGTCGCCCGGCGCGACGTCGACCCACGCCCGGAGGGGAGCGCCGCGCGGGTTGACCAGCTCGACCACGGCGCCGCCGGTGACGCCGAGGCGGGCGGCGGCAGCGCCGCCGAGGCGGATCACGAGGTGGCTGACGGCGTCCGGGGTGTGGCCGGGCGGCCGCACCCGCACCACGAGCCAGGGGCGGGCGCGGGCCAGGCGCGCCCGACGATCGCGCGTCGCATCCGCGTCGATGGCGCCGCCTCGAAGCACCAGCCCGTAGGCCGCGTCGGCCCGCTCGAGGCTCACGAGCCCCTCGGCGACGTCGCGCGCCGCCACCCCGAGATCGCGCTCCAGCGGATCGCCATAGCCGCCACCCCCTGAGCTCTCCATCACCACGACGTCGCCCGCCTGCAAGGGGAAGCCGCTGACCTTGCCCGGCAGCGGGGAGGGCTCGATCGCCGCTCCGTCGCGGAGGACGTAGAACCGGTTCGGGGCGCCCGGCCGGCCGCCGCAGACGCCGTAGGGCGGGAGCAGGTTCCGTTCCGAGAGGACCGAGAGCTGCGCGCCCGGCGCGAGCACGCGGATCTCGCGGCGCAGGCCGAGGCCACCTCGCCACCGCCCGTCGCCGCCCGAGTCGACACGCAGCGCCGTCCGCTCCACGCGGAGCGGATACTTCTGCTCGACCGCCTCGACGGGCTGGATCGTCGTCATGTCGCTCTCGGTGAACGCGCGCACGGCGTTGTTCCCGTCGCCGCCTTCGAACGCGCCGGTCCCACCGGCCGGGTACTCGTAGAAGATGAACGTCGCCCCCGCGCGCGGGTCGACGCCGCCCACGTAGCAGTGGTTCCCGCCCCCTTTGAGGTCGCCCGTCACCTTCCCCGCGATGGCCTGGGCGAGCGCCCCCATCACCGCCGACTCCACCGCGTACTTGATCTCCACCATCCCGCCGCACGGCGCCGGCAGCCGCGCGTTGACGACCGTGCCCTCGGGGGCGAGGACGGTGATGGGCCGCAGCGCGCCCGAGTTGATCTCGCCGCCGGGATCGAGGAACGCCTTGAGGATCGTGAACGCGCCGGTGGGCGCCATGGCGGGACCCACGTTGGTCGGCCCGGCCGTCTGGGGCGCGGAGCCGGACAGGTCGACGGTCACCGCGTCGCCGGCGACGACCAGGCGCGCACGGATCCGGATGGGCTCGAGCCGCTGGCGGCCGCCTTCGAGGTAGGCCTCGTAACGGTACTCGCCGTCCGGCAGCTCCCGGATCTTCCGGCGCATCCGCCGCTCGGCGCGGTCGAGCAGCTCGACCACGCACGCCCGTAGTGGCGCAATCCCGTACCGCGCGATGAGCGCCTCGACCCGCTCGGCCGCCTTGCGGCAGGTCCCGAGCATGGCCCGGAAGTCCCCTTCCCGGTCCCGCGAGACCCGCATGTTCGCAAACAGCAGATCGAGCGCTGCCTGGTCGGGGCGCCCCCGCTGAACGATCTTGATCGGCGGGATGCGGATCCCCTCCTGGTAGATCTCCGTCACGGCGCCGGAGAGGCTCCCGGCGGTCATCCCGCCCACGTCGCCCCAGTGGGCCCGGACGACGGGGCAGAGGAAGAGGCGGCCCTCGGCGAACAAGGGATAGATCATGGCGACGTCGTTCAGATGCGTCCCGCCCGTGTAGGGATCGTTGTGGAGGAAGATGTCGCCCGGGTGGATGTCCTCGCCGAACTTCTCGCGCACGGCCCGCATCGACCAGGCGATGGGCACGATGTGGAGCGGGTGGTCCTGTCCGCGGGACATCGCGACGATCTCGGCGTCCTCACTCATCAGCACGCAGGAGAAGTCCTCGCCCTCGTAGATGATGGAGGAGTAGGCGGTCCGTACGAGGGTCACGCGCATCTCGCGCACGATCGAGGACAGGGCCTCGCGGACGACCTCGAGCGTGATGGGATCGATCACCGCGCCCTCCAGGCTCACGGCGACCGCTCGAGCAGCAGGTTGGCGACGGGATCGACCGTCGCGTGCCAGTGGGGGAACAGTACCGTCGTGGCGCCGAACTCCTCGACGATCGCCGGCCCGGCCAGCCGGACCCCCGGCCCGAGGCGCTCCCGTTGATAGACCGGGCAGGCGACGAGCTCGCCCTCGAAGTGGACCGGACGGACCTCGATCCGGGCTTCCTCCGGGCCGCCGGCTCTCGCGCCGTACGGCAGCAGGTCGGGCTTCGCCACCACGCCGTAGGCGACGAGCCGGAGGTTCACGATCTCCACGGCGCCCGCCGCGTCGGCGTGGCCGTACATCGCGAGGTGGCGGGCGTGGAAATCCGCGGCCGCGCCGGTCACGGTCAGCGATGGCGGATCGACCGGTACCGTGAGCTCGAAGGCCTGGCCGACGTAGCGGAGGTCGAGCGCCGTCTCGAAGCCCATGGCCTCGAGGCCAAAGCCCTCGGCGGCGAGGCGCGCCGCCGCGTCGGCCCGCATCGCGGCGAAGGCCGCCCCGAGCGCGGGAAGCTCGGCCTCGGCGAGCCGGGTGATCCGGGTTCGCACGGCGTCGAGCTTGATGTCGGAGGCGAGGAGCCCGAGCGCCGAGAAGTTGCCGGGATAGGCGGGGACGAGGATCCGCGTCATCCCGAGCTCTTCGGCGACCGGACCGGCGTGCATCGGGCCGGCGCCGCCGAAGGCCACCAGCGTGAAGTCGCGCGGGTCATGGCCACGCTGGAGCGTGATCTCGCGGATCGAGGCGGTCATCCGCGCCACGGCGATGCGGATCACGCCCTCCGCCAGCCGGGGGGGGTCGAGCCCCGGCACCCGGACGGCCAGGCGCTCGAAGGCCCGGCGGGACAGTCCGGGATCGAGCCGGATCGCGCCGCCGAGCGGCCGGGCGGTGCCGATGCGGCCGAGGAGGATGTCGGCATCGGTCACCGTGGCCTCGAGGCCCCCCAGCCCATAGCACGCCGGCCCCGGGTCGGCCCCCGCCGACCGGGGGCCGACCTGGAGCGCGCCGTCCACGTCCACCCAGGCCAGGCTCCCGCCCCCGGCCCCGACGCTCTTGATGTCCACCTGCGGGATCTTCACGGGAAAGGCGGCGATCAGGGTGTCGGTCGTCACGAGCGGCGCCAGATCCTGAACCAGGCAGACGTCGGTGCTGGTCCCGCCCATGTCGTAGGTGACCAGGTCCCGGATCCCCGCCCGCCGCCCCACGGCCACCGCCCGGCTCACCCCGGCCGCGGGGCCCGAGGCGACGGTCTTGATCGGCAGCCGCCGCGCCATGGCGAGGGTCAGGGCGCCGCCGTTCGAGCCGACGGTCAGGACGCCCGTGCGGGAGCCGGCGGCGATCAGCTCGCGCTCGAGCGCGTCGAGGTAGCGGTCCATGAGCGGCTGGACGTAGGCGTTCAGGACCGTCGTCGAGAAGCGCTCGAACTCCCGGTACTCCGGGACGACCTCCGAGGAGAGCGAGACCGGCCGCCCGGGGAACGCCTGGCGGAGCGCCTCGCCCACCGCCTGCTCGTGGGCCGGGTTGGCGTAAGCGTGGAGACCGCACACGGCGAACGCCTCGGGCTCGAGCGGCGCCAGGCGGGCCACCACGCTCTCGAGCTCGGCCCGGCCCAGCGGTCGCGCGACGCTCCCGTCGTGGAGGATCCGCTCGTCGACCTCGAAGCGGAGCGGCCGGGGCACCAGGGGCTTGGGGCGGACGAAGGTGGGGTCGAAAAGGGCCGGGATGTTGCGCTTGGTCCGGCCGATCTCGATGAGGTCGCGGAAGCCCGCGGTCGTGACCAGCGCCACCCGCGCGCCGCGGCGCTCGAGGATGGCATTGGTGCCGACGGTGGTGCCGTGCACGATCCGACGCACGGCGGGGAGCGCGATGGCGAGCTCCGCGAGCCCCTTCAGCACCGGGCGGGCCTCGTCCCGGGGAGCGGAGGGGATCTTCGTCAGGCGGACCGCTCCCGTCGCGTCGTCGACCGCGGTCACGTCGGTGAACGTGCCGCCGACGTCGATCCCCACGACCATCATCCGCCACTCCTCGCCGGCGACGAAGCTGCGGCGCCCCACCGGCCCCGGGCCACGCCCTGGATGATAGCGTGAAGGGCTAACGCATGTTGCCGGTATGGCCGAGCGAGTAGCGGCCGGGCTGGGGCCATACCGTGAGACCGTGCGGCTCCTTGCCCACCGGGATACTCGTGACCTCACCCGACTCGGTATCGATCGCGTAGACGACGTCGTCGTACCGGCCCGAGAGCCACAGGGTCTTGCCGTCCGCGCTGACGTTCCCCATGTCCGGGCTGCCGCCTCCCGGGATGGGCCACGTGGCCACGAGGGCGCGGGTGGCGAAATCGAGCACGGAGACGGTGCCCGGGCCGCGCCGGGGCCCGTGCACGTGCGTCGAGCCGCGGTTGGTGACGTAGAGCTTGGTCCCGTCCCGGCTCGGGTAGAGGCCGTGCGTGCCGACCCCGGTCTTGATGAAGCCGAGCTCGGTGAAGGCCTGGCCGCCGACGAGGAACACTCCGCCGGCCCGCATGTCGGCGACGAAGAAGGTCCGGCCGTCGGGTGAGATCCGGATGTCCTGGGGCATGCCGCCTTTCGAGAGCTTCAGATAGCCGACGACCGCGCGGTTCACGAGGTCGACCTTCGCCAGGCTGCCCTGGAACTCGCAGGTGAAGATCGCGAAGCGTCCGTCGATCGAGAAGTCCGCGTGGTTGATGCCCCCGCACTGCGGCACCGCTAGTGACGCCTGGAGCGCCATCGTCTGCGGGTCGCGGAAGTCGAGGCGCTTGAGTGCCTCGGCGACCACGATCGCCGACCGGCCATCCGGCGTGAAGTACATGTTGTACGGGTCGTCGACCGGGATGGCCTTGCCCGGCCGGCCGGTCGTCGGGTCGACCGGCGTGAGGCTCCCGTCGGTCCGCCCCTCCGCGTTGTTGGTGACCCAGAGGGTCTTGAGATCGTACGAGGGCACGACGTGCTGCGGGTTCACGCCCACCCGGAACCGATCGACCACCCGGCGGATCGCCGGATCGATCACGTACACTTCATTCGACTGCAGGTTGGGCACGTAGACGCGCGCGAGGGCGGTCACGACCGCCGGGCTCAGCTTCCCGGCCCGCGTCTCGCTGTAGAGGTTAGCCGGGTCGGGCACCGGGGGCATCCCGGGCACCACCGCGACGGGAGCGGCGGGCTGCGGGACCGCCCGGGACGCGGCCACCAGGATGATGGCAAGCCCGAGCGCGACCGCGACCCCGGCGACCTCGAGCACGCGACTGCGAGCCGGATTCGTTCTCTGCATTGCTCCCTCACACGATGGCGTCACTGAAATCATCGGTGCGCGATCGACTGCCGGATCGCGTCGAGCGTGCGGGTCACGATCAGCTCGATTGCGGGCTGGCCGAGCTCGGCGCTCGCCCGGCTCGGATCGCCGTCGACCCCATCCACGTCGGGCCGGCCGGCTCCACCCGGCCACCGGCCCATCCGCACCAGGCGAGGGTCGACGGCCAGCATCAACGCCGTATCCGCGAGCCCGGCATGGCGGCCGAGTTCCTCGTCCCGGTGCCCGCGGGCCTTGAGCAGCGCATGAACTCCGGCCGTCGACGCCCGATAGTATTCCTCGACGGCGTGCACCCGAACCGGCGTCCCCGCCCACTCACGGTTCAGCCGCGTCGCCACCGCCCGCTGGCCGGCCTGGGTGGACCCGTGATCGCCGAGGAGTACCACCTCTCGAAAGCCATGGAGCCGCAGGCTTCGCACCGCCGACTCGAGCACACGCCGGAACACGTCGTCGGGCACGCTGATCGTCCCCGGAAAGCGCATGTGGCCGCTGGGCGGATCGAGGGCCCCTTCCGGCACGTACGCCATCACCGGGCCGACCAGCGCGGTGCCGAGCCGTTGCGCGATCCGCCCCGCCAGCGCCTTGACCCGCACGTTGTGTTTCCCCAGCGCCACGTGCGGTCCGCTCTGTTCGGTGCCCCCGATCGGCAGGATGATGGTCGTCTTGCCGGTCCGCACGAGGTCCCGAAGCTCCGTCCACGTCAACTCCTCGAGGAAGACCGTCTCGGGCGGCTGGGTGAAGCCGGGCCGCGCCAAGGCGGCGAGCAGGCACGTGGCCACGATCAGGGCTGTACGGAGAATACGCGGGCGGGCCCGGGACGGCGGTTCGGTGGCGACCATTCGGCCCGCGACTCCGTCTGCGACCCGAGTCGTGACGATCACTGCGTCGTGAGAGGTCATGGCCACCCCCACCTCATTGTCGCGCGTCCGTGAGCTGCAGCGGCGACCTTTCGGTGCCAGGATTCCGGCCATCGGGAAGGCGGGTGTGACCTGATCCGGGTGGCGATGTAGCCGGTCCATGGCCTCGGCATCTCCCTTCCCATAGGCCCGCAGCCACATTGCCGCGCTCTGCCCGCCCGGCTGTGTCTTGACGCGCTTTCGAAATGATGCTTTATTCCGACTACGCGCCTGACCCTGTGGTGTTCAGCCCCGAAGGTCGTGCCACTGGCCGCCCGACGTGCTCCGCCGCCATCGCGAGTGGATGGTGAGCGCGGCGGCGCTCGCCGTCCTGGCGTGCCGGCGCGCGCGGGTCACCCTCGGGTTCGTGGAGAGCGACGGCTGCCCGCGCGTGATCCGGGCCCGGGTGAGGGCCGGCCGACGCCGGCCGGGGACACGACGCTGAAACCGCACCGCTCCGCTCTGCTGACGGTCGTCTACCCGATCACCGATGTCCGGGGGCGCGCCGCGGATCGGGTGCGGACGTGGACAGAAGGACAGACGCTGGCACGCAGGCGCTATCGCGTCGTGGTCGCCTCCGAGGGCGCCGATCCCTCGCAGGAACGCGAGGTCGAGGCGCTGCTCGGCCCTCAGGACGCGCTGATGCGTGTGCCGGGCGCGTGCGACGCGGCACTCTGGAATGCCGGCGCGGCCCGGGCCGGCACGCCCTGGCTCGTCTTCACCGAAGGGCACTGCCGGGCTGACCCCGGCTGTCTCGAGGCGGTCGCCCGGTGGGTCACCACCGGCCCCGTCGAAGGAGCCGCGAACTTCGTGGTGCGGCACGATGGCGACTCCCTGCTCTCCCGCCTCAGCGAACGTTGGTTCGGCGAAATCGACGCTCAATGGCGGGCGCCGGGCGCCTGGCGCCGCGTGCACCGCGCCGGGTTCGCGATCCGCGCTGAGGTATTCGAGGCGGTTGGTGGCTTCGAGCCCCGGTACGGACAGTTCGCTCCTCCCTTCCTGTCCGCCCGGCTCCACGCGCGGGGGGTCGCCATCGGAGACATCCTGGACGCCGCGATCGTGCACGAAGACAGCGAGCGGATGCGAAGCCACCACGCCGACTCCGCCAATCACGCCCGCGGTGAGTTCGAAGCCCGCTCGCGCACGGACCCGGTGTTCTTCGAGCGGTACTTCGGCCACGCGCCGCTCTGGGCCAACCAGCTCCGCTGCCGGCCCGCGTCCGCGCGAGTCATGGTCCGGGCCGTCGTGGCGGCGGCCGTCGCGTCGCCTGGCCGGCTCGGGACGCTGGCCGCCCGCCTACGATCGCTGGCGAGCCCGGCCGTCGTGGGCGTGACCCCGCAGATGATGCTGCACCGCCTCGCCGTCGCCTTCGACGAGCTCGCGGTCGGGCGACTCCCGCTGCCCGCGGCGTGGCGGTGGTCACGCTTCCTCCGCGCGCACGCCCGGGTTGTCCGGCTCGCGCAGCTGGACTGGGTCCGCCGCCAGGACGGGTCCCCTCCGGTCCGCCGTGCCGTCGGCCGATGGCCGGTCGAGTCCCTCGGTCCGGAGACGATCGTGGGTGTGCACGGGCTCGAGCAACTGGGGGACCGGCCGTTCCGCTGGACGGAGCCGGTCGTGCTGCTGCGGCTGGCCCCGCCCGAGGGCGAGCACGAGCTGCACATCGAGACGGGTCGATTGCGCGGCTGCCCGCTGGACGCCGTGGTCGCGGTGGTCGTCGGCGGCCGCGTGCTCCCGCGCGCACTGCTGGACGCCGACGAGCACGGCAGGCTCGTCATACGGCTCCCGTCGGGCTGGTCGGCGGCGGCGCGCGACGGGACGGTCCTCGTCTGTTCTCCGCTGGACGCCGCGCAGGGGCGGCCCCCGGACCCGCGGCCCCTGGGCCTTCCGGTCCTGTCGATCGCCGTGACGCCGCGGCACGCCGGGCCCCGGGGCGCGCCGGCGCCGGCGTGAGCCGCGTCGGCGCCGGCGACGTGGGGCGAGACGAAGGGCCTCCCCTTTCGTCTTGAACCGGGGTATTTTCCGTCTGGGCTTACCCGGGACGACCGAGGTGGGAGGGGGCCTTGCGGGCCCCGAGGAGGAACGCCATGCGATGGCAACGGATGCTGGGAGCGCTCGGACTGACCCTGATCCTCGTGGCCCTGATGCCGCCGGCGTCGGCCCAGGACGTGGTGAAGCTCGCCATCGTGGCCGAGATCACGGGCGGCGGGGCGCCCTCGGGAACCATGTGGCGCGACGGGGTCATCCTGGCGGTGGAGGACATCAACAAGAAGGGGGGCATCCTGGGGCGACGCCTGGAGAGCCTCGTCATGGATACCCAGTCGGATCCCCCCACCTCGGTGGCGGTGATGCGCCGCGCCATCAACGAGCACCCCCTCGCCGTCATGGGCACGGTGTACAGCTCCAGCACCGTGGCCAACATGGAGATCGCCCGCCAGGCCGGCATCCCGCAGATCAGCGGGTCGGAGTCGGTGCTCGTCGTGCAGAAGGGGAATCCGAACATCTTCCTGACGTCCTTCAGCCAGCAGGTCGGGTTCGCCAAGCTGGTTCGCTGGCTGGTGGAGGATCTCAAGGCGGACAAGATCGCGCTGATCTACGTGAACAACGCCTTCGGCCGGGGCGGCCGGGAGATGCTCCTGAAGTTCCTCAAGGACCGCGGCAAGTCGGTGCTGGCCGACATCTCCACCGAGGTGCAGCAGGCGGACTTCACCCCGGAGCTGACGCGGGTGCGGGCCTCGGGGGCCACGCACCTCATGGTCTACAACCACGAGGAGGAGAACGCGCGGATCATGATCCAGCTCCGCAAGCTGGCCCTCAACGTCGAGGCGGTCGGTGACAACCTCTGCGCCCAGACCACCGTGGACGCGGGCGGCGAGGCGATGAACGGCGCCAAGTGCCACGTCCCGATGACGGCGCTCTCCCCGGTCCCGAGCATGGTGGAGGTGGGCCGGCGGCTCCAGGAGAAGTACGGACGGGTCCCCGATCACAACGCATTCAAGGCCTACATCGGTACCCACATGCTCAAAGCGGCGATCGAGCGGGTGGGCGCATTCGATCAGGCCAAGGTCCGGGATTGCCTTCACAACAACCTGTTCACGGCGGCCGAGGAGCCCGGGCTGCTCATGGACGTGTACGTGGACGAGAAGGGAGACGCCGACCGGGCCAGCTTCATCGTCGAGGTGCAGAACCGGCAGTCGAAGGTCATCAAGGTCGTGCCCATGCTGGGCGGGCCCTACACCAAGCGGCCCTGCCGCTAGGGCCGCCGGCCTGCGCATTCGGTCAGTTGAAGAGGCGCGGGAGGAACGTGACGAGCGTGGGCACGTAGGTGATCAGCAGAAGCACGACGATCATGATCAACAACTGTGGCGCCAAGGGACGAAGCACCGTCGTGACCGACCGGCCCGACAGCCCGCACGCCACGAACAGGGTCACCGCGACGGGCGGCGTGACCATGCCGATGCAGAGTCCCACGACGAGCACAACCCCGAAGTGGACGGGATCCAGTCCCAGGTCCTGCACGACGGGCATCAGGATCGGCGTGATGATCAGCAGGGTCGCGGTGCTCTCGAGCGAGGTGCCGGCGATCAACACCAGGACATTGATCAGTAGCAGAGTGACCGCCGTACTGGAGGAGATGGACAGGAGCATCCGGGTGAAGGCCTGGGGGATCTCCTCACTCGTCATGACCCAGCCGAACAACCCCGAGATCGCCACGATGAACATCACCATGGCGGCGACGGTGGCCGCTCGGCGCAGGATCGCGGGCAGGTCGCGAACTCTGAGCTCACGGTAAAGGACCAACTCGACGAAGAGCCCATAGAACACGGCGACCGCGGCGGCCTCGGTCGGCGTGAACACGCCGCCGAGGATCCCGGCCATGATGATCAGCACCAGCCCCAGCGCGGGGAGCGCCCGGATCCCGGTCCGGACCACATGGCGGAGGCTTGCGGCTTGGTCACCCCGATAGGCCGCGCCCCCGGTCCGCGCGTACAGGTACGTCACGAGCATGAGCGACAACCCGATCAGGATTCCGGGGATCACGCCGCCCAGGAACAGCGCCCCCACGGACACGCCGCTCAGATAGCCGAAGATCACCATCAGGACGCTCGGGGGAATGATGGGCCCCATCGTGCCGGCCGACGCCTGGATCGCGGTGGCGAAATCCGGGTCGTACCCCTTCCGGATCATGGCCGGGATCATGAGCGAGCCGACGGCCGCCGTGTCCGCGGTGGCCGAGCCCGAGATGCCGGAGAATAGCATGGACGACAAGACCGTGACGTGGGCCAGGCTGCCCCGGATGTGGCCTACGAGTGCCGACGAGAACTCGACGATCCGCCGGGCGGATCCTCCGACGGTCATCAGCTCACCCGTGAGCATGAACAATGGCGCCGCGAGCAGCGGGAAGCTGTCGAGCGCCACGACCATCCGCTGGGCAGCCAGGGTCATCGGCAGGTCGCCGATGTAGAGCATCCCGGCGACGGACGCCACCCCGAGGGCAAAGCCGATCGGCATGTTGAGCACGACGAGGGTGAACATCCCACCAAAGAGAATCAGCCCGATCATCGCGCCTGTCTCGGGTGTGACGCGGGCCTAGGCGTGTGGAGCCCGGCGCTCACCGGGACCCGTCGGTTCCCCGGCAAGGCTCTGGCCGCCCAGGGCCTGAATGCCGATCTCCAGGAGCATCAGCCCCGCACCGAGGGGCACCGCGGCGTAGACGTAGCTCATGGGCATGCCGAGGGCCGGCGATGCCTGCGCGTGGGTCACTCGGGTGAGCTCGATCCCGCCGATGAACAGCACGCCGAGGAGCACGCCCATCGCGACCAGGACGCCGACTCCAACCGCCCGGCCGAGGGACGCCGGCACATACTGCATGAAGAGGTCCACCCCGAGATGGCCGCGCTCCCTCAGACACGTTTCCGCCCCCAGCAGCGACAGCCAGACGAAGCTGAAGCGAGACACCTCCTCGGACCAGGCGAGCGGGAGGTTGAAGAAGTACCGCGTGATGACGCCGACGAAGATCACCGAGGCAAACAACGCCAGCAGAAGCCGCACGAGTCCGTCCACGGCCACGTCCACCCGGCGCTTGACGCGAAGCAGGGCCTCCACAATCCTCCCTCCACCGGACGCCCGCGTCGCGTGGCGCGCGGCGCGGAATGGCGATCCTTACTTCGTCTCGAGCACCGCCTGGATCTTGTCCTTTCCGACCTTGTCCTCGTATTCCTTCCAGACCGCCGCCATGGCGCGCGTGAACTTCTCTCGCTCGGCCGCGCTCACCGTATAGACCTGGACGCCTTCCTTCTTCAGGTCGTCGATGATCCGCTGATCGAGCTCGCGCTGAGCCCGCCGCTGAGACGGGGTGGCCTCATCGGCCGCTTCCTGGAGCGCCCGCTGCAGGTCAGGGCTGAGCGCGCTGTAGAACTTCTCGCTCACCAGGAGCTCCACCGTCAGCTTGAAGAGCGGGAGCAGCGTCAGGTGCTTCGCGACCTCGTAGTGCTTCAACTGCTTGTAGAAGACGGGCGGGCTGTCACCCCCGTCCACGACGCCCTGCTGGAGCGCGGAGTACTGCTCGGCCGAGCTCATCGGCACGCCCCGGGCGCCGAGCGCCGTGTAGATCGAGATGTGCATGGGACTTTCCATCGTCCGGAACTTCATCCCCTTGATGTCGTCCAGGCTCTTGATCGGCCGCCGGGCGTAGGGGCCGCGCCATCCCCCGTCCCAGTACGCCAACGGCCGCAGGCCCTTGCCGGTCAGCTCGTCACGGAGCCCCTTGCCGAGCGGCCCCCCGACGACTTTGTCCCAGTGGTCGTCGTCGCGGAAGATGAACGGCAGGTCGAAGAGCAACACGCGAGGCGCGTACCGGCTGAGCGGCGCATTGGCCGTCACCGCCATCTGCAGGGTGCCGAGCTGCAGGCCTTCGGCGAGGTCGCGCTCGTTTCCGAGCTGACTGTTGGGGAAGATCTTGACCTCGATGCGTCCCTTGCTCTTCTCGGCCACCTTCTGGGCAAACTCCGCGGCGCCGAGGTGATACGGGTTTTCGACCGGCACGACGTGCCCCAGCTTGATCACGATCTTCTCCGCGGCTGAGCTCACGCCGGGAGGCGACACTGCCCAGAAGACCAGGATGCTGAGGCCAAGGAGTCCCGCTGGCCACTTTTTCGGTCGATGCCGCACGTTCCCCATGCCACCCTCCACGTCAGAGATGCTGGTTGAGACTGCTACTCGGGCGCTACACGGTCGATCGCCAAGTCCCGGACCTTTCAGGTCTTCAGGCCGAGCCGCCGGGCGAGGTTGCCGCCGAGGACGAGGGCTCGTTCGTCGGGGTCGGCAAAGATGCTCTCCACGATCGCGTGCTTCACCGCCGGTGACGCGAACGGGCAATCGCTCCCGGCGACGAACCGGGCTGCCCCGTAACACTCGTGGGCTTCCTTGACGGTCGCCCACTCAGGACACGCCGTAAGGTCCAGTAACACGTTCGGGTACGGCCCCACCACGTGGGCGACGGTCTTCCCTCCCCAGATATACCCGGCGTGCGCCATCAGGAAGAGCAGCTCCGGAAAGTCCTTCGCCAAGTCAGCGATCGCCTCCGGCGTGTTGTACGTCGAATCCGCCGCGCCATGGACGACGATCGCCAGCGGCGTTCCCGTCTGGCTTTGGAGGCTCGTGAGCTTCTCCATGATCTGCCGCACGGTCCAGTGGTTGACGGGGTATCCGTGCTCGCGCGGATGCATCTTGATGCCCCGCAGGCCGAGGGTCTGGATGATCCGTTCGCACTCCTCGAGGGCGATGTTGCGCGTGACCCGATCGAACGCCTGGCCCCGTCGATCCCAGGGATAGCTGTAGGCCCGCGGCGGCTGGAGCCACGGGTTGATGGTTCCGAGACCGACCACACGACCGGGGAACATCCGCTGGATCCTGGCGACGTAATCATTCCCGATGTAGGGGTTCCAGTCCGGCGAGCGGTGGCAGGCACCCTGGTTCACCTGAAAGACGAACTGGATGTCGATGCCGCCTCGATCCATCCAGGGGATGAGCTCCTCCTCGGCGATGAACGTGCACGTGGAGCTCACGCCGATGTGGCCGTGGCTGTCGATCACCGGCCAACCGCTTGCGGAGGGCATTCAGGCTTGCTCCCGCGGCCGCCCGCCGCCCGGGCGCGTGAGGAACGCCAGGATGTACCCTTTCGACGTGGCCAGATGAGCGCGGAGCAGCCGGGTCGTCTTCTCGGGATCCCGCCTCGTCACCGCCGCCAGGATCGCCTGGTGTTCCTTGTGGGCGGCGGGACCCCGTTCCCGCGGCAGCTCACTGATGCGGAGCTTCATGATGATCCGGTCGAAGATCTGCTCGAGCATGCGGAGGAGCAATTGGTTGCCGGCCAGAGCCACGAGACTGAGATGGAGCCTCTTGTCTTCCAGGAACCGATCCCGCTCGGGCTTGTCGACCGCACGGCCGTAGTTTTCGGTCGCCTGGCTCAGCGCCCTGAGGTCTGCCTCGCTCGCGCGCGGGATCCCGACGGTCACGGCGTAGGTTTCGATCGCCTCGCGCGCCTCGAAGAGCTCTCGGGCTTCGTCGGCCGTGATCTCGGCCACGAAATAACCCCGATTGGGCTGATGCACGACGAAACCTTCCCGCTCGAGCTTGAACAGGGCCTCGCGAAGGGGGGTCAGGCTCACTTCGAGCTTCTCGGCCACCTCGACCAAACCCAGCTTCTGGCCCGGCTCCAGCTCATGGTGGGTGATGAGCCGCCTCAGCCGGCCGTACACCTGGCCGGCCAGGCTCAATCGCTTGACCCGAGGGATTTGGAGGGCGATCACGGCGGCACTTTATCTTTTATCAAATCTTGGGTCAAGGGCCCCTGCCGGCCGGGCGCCCACCGGCTCGAGGTCCGCCGGCGAGGGTGGTCACTCGCGCATCGCGCCTCGAGCCACGAAAGGGCTCCTCTTTCCTCCTGAAGTGCGTTATTTTCCTCTGGGACCGGTCGCCGCGCCAGGCCCGGTTCGTCCGCGGCGCCCGGTGACAGGGAGCGTTTCAGCATGACGGACGTCCTCCAGCTCTTCGTGGCCGGTGTCTCCATCGGCGCCATTTATGCCCTGGCGGCGATCGGCTTCGTGCTCCTGTGGCAGACCTCCAACACCATCAACTTCGCCCAGGGCGAGTTCGTCGTGCTCCCGGCATTCGTGATGGTCCTGTTCCTGACCGTGTTCCGCCTGCCCTTCGCCGCCGCGTTCGTGGCCACGCTGCTCGTGTCGACCCTGCTTCTCGGCCTGCTGGTCAAGAAGGTGCTGGTGGACCGGCTGCTCCGGGCCGGGGTCTTGCCTCTGGTGATCGCCACCATCGGCCTGAGCATGCTGATCCGCTACTCGCTCCAGCAGTTCTGGACCCCGCTGGCCTTGCCGTTCCCGGCGATCTTCTCCCGGGTGCCGATCCGCCTGGGCGGCGTGATCGTCTCCCCCGAGGAGCTGATGAACGTCCTCACCGCCGCCCTCGTCATCGGGGCCCTGCAGCTCTTCATCCGGCGGACGAAGCTGGGGTGGGCCATGCAGGCCGTGGCCCAGAACCGGGGCCTCGCGTCGGTGCTGGGGATCAATGTCTCCCGGCTGGTGGCCTTGACCTTCATGCTGAACGCGGCGCTGACCGCGGTGGCGGCGATCCTGATCGCCCCCGTCTATCTCGTGAAGTACGACCTCGGCATCGGGCTCGGCCTGAAGGCGTTCTACGCGGCGATCATCGGCGGCTTCAACCAGATCCGGGGCGCGCTGCTGGGCGGGCTGCTGGTGGGGCTGGTCGAGACCTATTCGGCGGCCTACATCTCGAACCAGTTCCGCGACGCCTTCGCCCTCGTCATCCTGATCGGCGTCCTCCTGTTCAAGCCCGAGGGGCTCTGGGGCGTCCGGGAAGAGTGGGCGTAGGCCGGCATCGCGCATGCGGGCCTGGCGGACGCTGGGGGTCCTGGCGGGAGCGGCGGTCCTCCTGCTGGTCCCGCTGGCGCTCGAGCAGTACAAGCTCTACCTGGCCAGCCTGACGCTGGTCTACCTGATCATGGCGATCGGCCTGAACCTGACCCTGGGCTACGCGGGACAGATCTCCCTGGCCCACGCGGCGTTCATGTCCTTCGGGGCCTACGCGGTGGCGATCCTCGGCCCCCTGGGCGTGCCGTTCGAGGCCGGCCTCCTCGCCGGCGCCCTCATCGCGTTCTTCTGGGGATGCCTGCTCGGGTTCCCGGCCCTCAAGGTCAAGCACCACTACCTGGCCATGGTGACCCTGGGCTTCAACATCATCGTGTTCCTGGTGCTCCGGAACTGGGAGTCGCTCAGCAGCGGCTCCTTCGGGATCTCGGGAATCGCGCGACCCCGATGGGGCCCCGTCGGGTTCCAGTCGGACCGCGCGTACTACTACTACATCCTGGGCTGGACCCTGCTGGTGGTCGCCTCGGCCCACTGGATCCTTCACTCCCGGTGGGGGCGGGCCTTCCGGGCCATCCGGGAGAACGAGATGCGGGCCCAGGTGGTCGGCGTGAGTCTGCGGAACTACAAGGTCATGGCCTTCGCCATCGGCTCGGCCTACGCCGGGGTCGGCGGTGCGTTGTTCGCCCCGTTGCTCGGCTACATCGACCCCGGAGCCTTTAGCCTGGACCGGTCCATCCAGTTCCTGATGATGGTGGTCATGGGTGGGCTGGGGCGCTTCGAGGGGCCGTTCATCGGGGCGGCCGTGGTGACCCTCCTGCCCGAGGCGCTCCGGGCCTCCGAGGGGCTCTACCTCATCATCTTCTCGCTGTCGGTCATCCTCATGATGCTCTTCATGCCGAGAGGGCTGGTCGGCGTCTGGGACTGGCTGATCGCGAGGGTGACGCGCCGGGGGCTCGGTCCGGCCCACCCGCCGGCCCCGCCGGAGCCGGCCACGATCGTCGAGCCGAAGTAATCGCGGACCGGAGCCAACACGGTGTCGCTTCTGGAGATCGACCAGCTCAGCAAGAGCTTCTTCCATCTGTCGGCGCTCAGCCTGGTGAGCCTCAGCGTCGAGCCGGGTGATCTCCTGGGGGTGATCGGGCCGAACGGTTCCGGCAAGACCACCCTCTTCAACTGCGTGACCGGGGTCCTGCGCCCCTCGGCGGGCCAGGTGCGCTTCAAGGGCGAGGACATCACCCGGCTCAGGGCCGACGCCGTGTGCCATCGGGGGATCTCCCGCACCTTTCAGCTCATCCAGCTCTTCCCGGAGATGACCGTGCTGGAGAATCTGCTCATGGCGGCGCAGGAACAGAAGGGGACGCTGTGGAGCCGCCTGATCAGGCGGGACGAGAGGGAGGAGCGGGACCGGGCGCTCGGCCTGGTGGACTACCTGGGGCTCTCCGGGGTCAAGGACCAGATGGCGGCGAACCTCTCCTACGGGCAGCAGAAGCTCCTGGACTTCGGGATGGCGTTGATGCCCGACCCGCCGCTGATCCTGCTCGACGAGCCCATGGCCGGGGTGAATCCTACCATGATCCAGGCCCTGGTCAGCCACATCCGGGATCTGAACCGCCGGGGATATACCTTCGTCGTCATCGAGCACAACATGGAAGTGGTGATGGCGCTCTGCCGCCGCATCGTGGTCCTCTGCCAGGGCGAGAAGATCGCGGAGGGCACACCGGCGGAGATCCATGACAACCCGGCCGTCATGGATGCCTACTTCGGGCGCTAGGGCCGTGGCCCGACCAGGCGGCTAGATGGCGCTGCTGGAGGTGCGCGACCTCCACGCCGGCTACGGCAAGATGGAGATCCTCCACGGCGTCAGTCTCGCGGTGGAGGCGGGACAGGTCGTCTCCATCATCGGGCCCAACGGGGCCGGCAAGTCCACGGTCTTCAGGACCGTCTTCGGGCTGCTGCCGGCGCGGCGGGGGCGCGTGCTGTTCGCGGGGGCCGAGGTGACGAATCGCCCCCCCGAGGCGCTCCTCCGCCAGGGGATGGCCTTCGTGCCCCAGGGACGCAACGTCTTTCCCCTGATGACGGTGGAACAGAATCTCCTCCTGGGCGCCTACATCCGCCGGCGCTCGCCCGAGCTCCTGGACGCGGTCGAGCGGGTGTACGGGACCTTCCCCGTCCTGCGCGAGAGGCGGAAGGCGCGGGCGGGAGACCTGTCCGGCGGCCAGCAGCAGATGCTGGAGATGGGCCGGGCACTCCTGCTCCAGCCCAAGCTGATCCTCCTCGACGAGCCGACCCTGGGCCTGGCGCCGCTGGTGTTCAGGGAAATCTTCCGGATCATCGAAGGCCTGCGGCGAGAGGGCCAGACCATCCTCATGGTGGAGCAGAACGCGGCCAAGGCGCTGGAGATCTCGGACTACGCCTACGTCCTGGAGCTGGGACGAAACCGCTACGAGGGGTCGGGGGAGGCCATCCGGAACGACGAGCGGGTGAAGCGCCTCTACCTGGGGCGCTGAGAAGGTCGGAGGGGGTGTCGGAACACTCCCTCCGGGACCCCAAGGATCGTCGCGGCGGCGAAGCCGCCGCTCGGAGCGGAAGATCCGGCGGCGGAGTGGTAAGGGTAAGCTCGAGAGCCACAACCGGCGCATTCCTTCGCAGGCGCTGAGGGGACATTCGTCATGAACGCGGTCACGTCGCGGAACATCAAGTTCATCAGCCACTCGGACCAGGGCGGTCGGGGCGACGGCGTCCAGATCATGGTCCACCGCGGCTATGCCTACATCGGCCACACGTTCAGCAACGGCATCACCGTGCTGGACGTGCGCGATCCCAGGCGCCCGAGGGCGGTCGAGTTCATCCCCTGCCCGCCGAACACCCGGGCCATTCACCTGCAGACCCACGACGACCTGCTGCTGGCCACCAACCTGCCGAGCGTGTGGACCATGCAGGTCCTGAGCGAGAAGGAGTACTTCGCCGGGTCGCCCGCCGACACGCTCCGGGAGCGGGGCGCCGACTTCACGGCCGGGCTGCGCGTGTTCGACATCTCGCGGCCCGAGAAGCCCCGCGAGATCGCCTTCATGCCGATCGACGGGATGGGCCCGCACCGGATCTGGTGGGTCGGTGGCCGCTACGCCTACCTCTCCGCGCACTTCGCCGAGTTCACCGACCACGTCCTCGCCATCGTCGACGTGTCGGAGCCGACCCGCCCCTCGGTCGTCGGCCGGTGGTGGCTCCCCGGCATGTGGCGGGCCGGGGGCGAGACACCGACCTGGCGCCCGGGCCGCCGGTACGCGCTTCACCACGCCCTGGTGGCCGGTCCGCTCGCCTACGGCGCCTGGCGCGACGGCGGCCTCACCGTCCTCGACGTCGGCGACCCGACCCGGCCGACGCTCCTCGCCCACCGGAACTGGGACCCGCCCTTCGGCGGGGCGACGCATTCACCGCTGCCGCTGCCCGATCGGAACCTGCTGGTGGTCGCCGACGAGGCCAACTTCGCCGACTGCAGCCAGGGTCTGCGGTACACCTGGGTCTTCGACGTGCGGGAGCCGGGCAATCCGGTGAGCATCGCGACCTTCCCCATGCCCTCGGAGGCCGACTACTGCGCCAAGGGAGGGAACTTCGGCCCCCACAATCTGCACGAGAATCGGCCGGGGGCGTTCCAGAGCTCCCGCTTCGTCTTCGAGACCTTCTACAACGCCGGCGTGCGGGTCTTCGACCTCGACAATCCGTTCCAGCCGCGCGAGGTGGGGTACTACGTGCCGCCCGATCCCGAGCGCATGATGGACCCGCGCCCCAACCGGCCCCGCGTGATCCAGTCCTGCGACTGCTACGTCGACCCGAACGGCGTCATGTACCTGACCGACACCAACGCCGGCCTCCACATCCTCCAGTTCGAGGGCCCCTGAACGGCGCCCGGCGCTGCTCGGGTCCGGCGCGGGAGCCGCGGCTCACACGCGCGCGAAGAGCTCCTCGACGGTGAGGCGTCGGCGCGTCAGGCCCTGCTCCCAGGCATAGCGCGTCAGCCGATCGAGGGAGGGCCGGCTGTCGGCGACGGTGTACGGCCAGGGATCGCGGCCGAGCACCGCCCGCTCCTCTTCTCGCTCCAGGCTGCCGAACGCCTGACCCAGCCGGGCCGGCTGGGCCGCGTACCGGAAGTACCACTGCTTGGACTCCTCGAAGAGGTCACGGACGAGGGCGGCCAGTCGCGGGAACTCTTCGAGCAGGGCGTCCCGGATGACGACGGTGTGGAGGATCGGAAAGTCTCCCGTCCGCCGGAAATAGTCGATCGCCACGCGTTTGGGATCGGGAAAGAGCCGGCGGATGTGGGCGGCGCCCTCGAGGAACGCGTCCGGGACGATGGGAAGCGCCAGGACGTCCACCTCCTTCTCCAGGATCAGCTGGTCGGGACCCTTGCCGGCCGGGGCCGACCGCAGCCGGACCGCGGGAGGTGGCACGAAGGGCAGGGCTTCGTCCCGCAGCCGGATCCACTCGATGGCCTCCGGTGGGAGGCTGAACTCATGTTGAAGGTACCCGCGTAACCACAGGGCCACGCTGTTCTGGTAACGACTGATCAGCACCCGCTTGCCCGACAGGTCCCGGGGCTCGGTGATACGATCATCGGTCCGGCAGAAGAGTAGCTGCTGGACGAACATCCGGCGCGGAAAGACCGGAATCGCCGTGAACCGGCAGTCCCCCGCGTCGCGGAGGCCCAGGTACTGAGAGATGGAGTATTCGGCCACGTCGAACTCGTGGCGGAGCATCCGCTCGTGGCGCTCTTCGGTCGGGACGACGACGACCCGGATCGCGCAGTCCGGCCGGGTAACGCGCCCGGAGACGAGCGCCCGGGTGAGGTCCGTCTCCTCGAGGGCGAGCGTCAGGCCACGCGCGCTCACCGCGGCCCTCCGTCTACCTGGGGAGCGCTCCCATCTGGCGCAGCACGGTCGCCAGGTCGAAGTAGATGTACTCTCCGCGGAGTTTGTCGCCCCTGAATTCCCAGATGACGGCCGTCCGCACCCGGACCCGCTTGCCGGTCGGCTCTCTCCCCATGAAGGGGCCGAGGTGCGTGCCGGTCCACTCGTTCTCGGTCACCGCGTACTTCGGCCCCATGGCGATGATGCGCCGGATCCGGACCTTGAAATCGGGGAAGCCCGTCCACTGCTCGCGATAGCGCCGCTCCACGGCCTTGGGACCGATGTAAGGCCGGGGCGCGCACATGACGATCGTGGAGCAATCCTTGGTCATGCCGGCCAGCAGGCCATCGATGTCCTGCGTGCTCTCCTGCCGGATGTGATCGCGGATCGTCTTCAGACGATGCGCGGCCGGATTCGCGCGGGTCGCGGCGCGTCGGGCCATCGCTCCTCCTTGTGCGGAGTTTCATTTCGGGGCTTTGCTCGTGAGCAGGTGGGTGTCGGCCATCAGACGGGCATACTCCCGGAGCTCGGGAGTCCCAACCCCGGTGGTCAGCGTCGCGGTCACCCGTTCTCGGAGCAGATAGAGGGGAATCCCCGGCAGCAGCGACTCGAGCGCCGCGGCGAGGGGCATCCAGTTCTCGTAGATCTCGTAGCCGTGCGAGTTTCCGTTGAGGACGTTCAGTCCCAGCGTTTTGGCCTTCCGGACCAGCGGGTGGTCGCGCCGGAGCCGGCCCTTGGCCGCGATCAGGGTGTCGATGTCCGGGTGGCTTCGCAGAATCTGCTCGAGGAGCGCGGGATTGAAGCCCGAGTGGGGCGCGAACTGGACCACCCGGGACACCGGCGAGTCCTTCGATCCTAAAAGGATCTCGACCTTGGTTCTCACGAGCGTCTCTTCGAGCTGGTGGTCGTTGCGGACGCGACGCTCCGCGAGCAGCATCTCGTCCTCTTCCCGCACGTTCATCAGCCGCTCGACCCGGCCGCACATGTCGCCAAGCGTGTGGATGCCGGGCAGCACCTCCCCGACGTAGACGTTGACGCCCGGGTTGCCCAGGTAGCTGGTGTAGATCGTCTTGGCGACGAAGCCGTGGAGGTAGGACACGCCAGGGTGAGTCCCGTGGAAGGCCTCGTGGAACTCGAAGAGGGAGATGCCATAGAGATCGAGATAGTCGCGCAGGAGCACGCCGCCGGAGCTGGCCGCATCGGCGACCGGATGATGGACGATCAGGACGTCGATCTCGAGCGCGCCGGCGAGCTCGATGAAGTTCTCCGTCAGGGACATGACCAGGCCGACCTTGCCGACGGCGTCATCGAGTCGGCCCACCACCAGGCCGGGCAGCTCGGTCACCGCCTTGCCCGGGATGTGCGAGGTCTTCGTCACGACGCAGGCATTGTTGCTGAACAGGAGATCAGCGGCCTCGACGACGACCCGACCACGAGAGATCCGGTGCAGCGCGTGCAGCACGTCGCGTACCGTGTGCGTCATCGCTTGGTTCCTTTCGGCGGAGTCAGGCCTGGGCATGCGCCTCCCGCTCCTCCGGCGTGTACCAGGGCAGGAACAGGCGCTCCACGAGCTCCACGCACGCGAAGAGCCCCATGCCCATGAACGCCAGGAGACCGATACACACGAAGGCCACGTCTGTCTTGAGCTGGGAGGCAGCGATGAGGATCATGTAGCCCAGGCCCCGGTCCGCCCCCACGAACTCGCCGATCACCGCCCCGACCACCGACAGCGTGATGGACATCTTGAACGCACTGAAGGCATACGGGATGGCATTGGGGAAGCGCACCTGCCAGACAGTCTGCCCCTTGGTGGCGCACAGTGACGCCGTGAGGTCGAGCAGGTCGGGCTCGACCTGGCGCATGCCGGTCAGCGTGTTGATGACGATCGGGAAGAAAGAGATCAGGAAGACGATGATGACCTTCGGCAACTCGCCGGCCCCGAACCAGACCAGGAGCAACGGGGCGATGGCCGAGCGGGGGACCGACTGGACCGCGGCCAGGATCGGGTACAGGGCGCTGTGCAGGATCCGCGAGTAGATCATGCCCACCGCGAGCGGGACGCCGACGGCGACCGCGAGCGCGAACCCGGCCACCGTCTCGTAGAGCGTGACGACGAAGTGCCAGCCGAGGGTCGCCTTCCAGGCCCAGAATGCCTTCAGGATGCTCACCGGCGACGGGAGCAGCCACTTCGGCACGTCGAGCGCGACGGCGATGAGCTGCCATGCCCCGAGGAGCAGCGCGACCGCGGCCGCCGGAAGCGCGACGTCCCAGACGAGGTCCCGGCTACCGCCCACGCGTGGCCACCGTCTCTGCCGTCGCCCGACCGAAGATCAACCTCCGGATGCGAGCCACGTACCCCTGGAACGCCTCGGTCTCCGTCACCGCAAGACCCCTCGGGCGAGGTAGATCGACGTCGAGGACGTCGACCACGCGTCCCGGCCGGGCCGACATCACCACCACTCGGTCGGCGAGGAGCACGGCCTCGCTGATGCTGTGGGTGACGAACAGGACGGTCTTCCGGGCACCCTGCCAGATCCGGAGCAATTCGATGCTCAGCTCCTCCCGGGTCATGGCGTCGAGCGCTCCGAACGGCTCGTCCATCAGCAGGACCTTCGGATCGAACACCAGGGCGCGGCAGATGGCGACGCGTTGCTGCATGCCGCCCGACAGCTCCCTCGGGTACCGGTCGGCGAAGTCTGCCAGGCCGGTGATCTCGAGGAGCTCGCGGGCCCTCTGCTCGTACCGTGGCTGGTCGAGGCGCATGATCCGGAGGGGGAACATCACATTTCCCAGCACGGTCTTCCACTTCAGCAGCACGGCGCTCTGGAACACCATGCCGACCCCGCGCCGCGGTCCGGTCACGGGCTCGCCGTCCAGGCGGATCTCGCCCCGGCTCGGAAACACCAGACCCGCCACGAGCTTCAGCAGCGTCGACTTGCCGCAGCCGCTCGGTCCCACGATCGTGACGAACTCGCCGTCCCCGACGTCGAGCGAGACCTCGTCGATCGCCAACAGCTGGGCGCCGCCTCGCAGCTTGTACGCCTTCGCCACGCGCTCCAGGGCGATCAGGGATGGCTTCGCGCCCGCCATCGCGCTTCCCGTCGGTCCGTCGGCTCGGGTCTGCTTACTTGAGGAAGGCGTTCGTATACAGGTCCTCGGCCGTGATCTTCGCCTTCACCTCGTAGACGTCGACGATGACGTCACGAGTCTTCTCCACCTTGTCGGGAGCCATGAAACCTAACCCGTTCTTCCGCGCCTCGTCGGTCATGGCCAGCTTCTGGACCTCGAGTAGCTGCTGCTTGACCGATTCGACGTCGAGCTCCTTGCGGTGCTTGACCAGAATCGCGGCGCCCTCGTCGGGGTTCTTCAGCGCGGCATCCAGCCCCTTCAACGAGGCCTGGACGAAGTTGCGAACCAGCGCGGGATTGTCCCGGATCGTCTCCTCCCGCGCGAGGATCCCGTTGCTGTACATCACGAGGCCGAAGTCGGCATATGTCAAGGACGAAACGGCGAAGCCGGCTTCGGTCGCCCGCTTTTCGATGTCCGGCTTGTTCACGATGAACGTGGCCAGGCCGTCGACGCGCTTCGCGAAGAAGAGATTCCACAGCATCGTGGAATCGCCCGTGCTCCACTTGACCTTGCTGGCGTCGACCCCGGCCAGCTTCGCGAAGGCCGGGAACACGGCGCGGGTCGCGCTGCCGGCCGGCGCGCCCAGGGTCTTCCCTTCGAGCTGGCGCGGCTCTCGGATCCCGCTGTCCTGCCGGGTGATGACGGTGTACGGCGCCTTGCCGTAGTAGACGGCCACCATCTTCACCTTGATGCCTTCGGCGCGCGCCAGCACGAGGGCGCCCAGGTCGCCGAAGGAGAAGGTGACCGTCCCCGCCGCGACGCGCTTGACGGCGTCGGCGGCGCCGTAGCCACGCTGAATCTCGACGTCGAGACCGTGCTCTTTGTAGTACCCCTTGTCCAGCGCCACGAAGAACGGGATGTGCTGTCCGAGGATCTGCCAGTCGGCGCCGAAGATCACCCTCTCCGGGGCCTGGGCGGGACTGCTCGTCGCGCCCCCGGCCGCCAGGAGCCCGAGGAGCGCACCCACCACCAGGTACATCGCTCGTGGCTTCATCGTCCTTCTCCTCCCACCGACCGGCTCGGCGTTCGGGTGCCGAGCGCAACCACTAGTACTTCGCCATCGGGATGAACTTCGCATAGCCCGGAGCGTCGTTGAGCTTCCCGTCTCGCAGCACGACCCGTCCCCGCACCATCGTGAACGTGCACAGGCCGCGGACCCGGTGGCCATAGAACACGGACCATTCCGGGCTCCGGCTGTGATAGAAGTTCTCGTCGATCACGGCTTCCTTGTTGGGGTCGACGATGATGACGTCGGCGTCGGACCCGGGCAGGAGGGCGCCCTTTCGCGGGTAGATCCCGAAGATGCGGGCCGAGTTCTCGGAACAGATCTTCGCGAGCTCCTCGACCGTGATGCGTCCCCGGTGGACGCCGTACGTCCACATCAGCGGGAGCAGATGCTCCATGCCGTTGTTGAAGCCCGGCATCGCGGTCCAGAGATTGTCCTTCCCCGCGCCCTGTTCCTTGCTTGCCCGGCTGTAGGGGCAATGATCCGACCCGATGTTCCGGACGATGCCCCGCCGGATGCCGGTCCAGAGGGCTTCCTGATCGGCCTGGGTGCGGAGCGGCGGGACGACCTTGCCCCACCCTTCGAGCTCCGCCATGTCCTTGTGCAGGATCAGATAGTGCGGGCAGGTCTCGGCGATGATGTTCACGCCCCGATCGAGGAACCGCTCGACCGTGTCCACTCCCCGGCCGATCGTCAGATGGGGGATGTAGAACCGGGCACCGGTCGCCTCCGCGATCAGCGCCGCCGCCTCGATCTGCATGAGCTCCGTGAAGGCGGGGCGCGCCTCGGTCCACGCCGCCAGGTCCTTTCGCCCGGCCTTCTGCAGCCGTTCTTTGAGGACGTCGATGATGTCCATCTCCTCGGGATGGACGAGTCCGACGGCCGGAAACCCGAGGCGCGCGATGTTCTCGAAAGACTGGAAGAGAATCCCGGCGTTCACCGGCTGCAGCCCCTTCTGGATTCCCTCTTGCCCTTTGTAGGCGATGAAGAAATGCTTGAAGGCGGCCACACCCTGCTCGCAGAGCCACGCCTGCTCTTCCAGATGGACCGGGGCGAAGACGGCAGCGTTGAGGATGAAGTCGCAGAGCGCGTTCTCCTCGCCCCACTTGGCGACCCGAAAGAACAGCTCTTGGCAGCTCTGGAGCGACGCGATGCGCGTGAGGAAGCAGGTAACCCCCCCATGGACCGCGCCCCGGGTCTCAGTGTAGAAATCGGTCGCGTATCGCTCGATCGGCGTCCCGGGCTGGTCGGAGCACAGGTGCACGTGGGGGTCGATCACGCCGGGCAGGACGTAGTTCCCGCCGGCATCGTGCACCTCCCGGGCCCTGGGCAGCTCGTGGTCGGACGCCACCGCCACGATCTTCTGGCCGGTGACGGCCAGGCCACCCGTGATGGTGCCGTGTGGCGTGACGACTTTCCCGTTCTTGATGACGAAATCCGCTTCCATCGAGGACCTCCGTGTCAGAGCATCGAGCGAACGAGGTTCTCTTTCACGTCTCGGATGTGCTGTTCTACGGCTCGCCGGGCCCCGACGGGGTCGCGCCGTTCGAGCGCGCGCAGGATTCGCAGGTGATCGCGGAGAGATTGGCGAGCCTGTTCAGGCAGCCGGGAGGCAAGCCGGGAGTAGCGGGCGATCTGGGCTCGTATCGTGTCGACGATGCTGGCCAGCCGGCGGTTGCCACACGCCTCGATCGTCAGATCGTGCAGGCGCGCGCCGAGCTCGAAGAGCCGCTCATCGTCCTTGGCCCGGGCCGCCTGACGGAACTGCCGGCGCAGCTCGACCAGGACGTGTCGCGGAATGCAGCCGGCCGCCGTCTCGGCCGCCAGGCCCTCCAGCGCGGACCGGATCCCGAACACTTCCTTGAGGTCCTGCACGGAGACGCTCGACACGCGGATCCCGCGCCGGGGGGAGATCTCGACAAATCCTTCCTGTCCGAGGCGGATCAGGGCTTCGCGCACCGGAGTCTTGCTGACCTCGAGGCGTCGGGCCAGCTCCCGCTCGGTGAGCAAGGATCCCGAGCGGAAGTCGCTGATGAGGATCCACTCCCGGAGTGCGCGATACACGCGATCGGTCAGCGAACCCGGTTCGGCGCGAGACGGCTGGTCGAACATGAGTATGTCACTGATATATCAGGGCTGGCCTCGCGTCAAGCGAGATCTTCCGGGAACCGCGGCCACGCGGCCCGGGCTATTCCCGACCCCGGAGGGCGCGGCCGGGGCGGGCGGGAGTGCGGCTGCCGTCGAGAAGCACGGGCTCGCCGTTGACCAGGACGTGGGTGACGCCGGCGGCCGGCTGGCGGCCGTCCTCGTAGGTGGCGCGGTCGGCGATTCGCTCGGCGTCGAAGACGACGAGGTCGGCGGCCATCCCCGGGCGAATCACCCCGCGGTCGACGAGGCCGAGGCGCCGGGCGGGCAGGCCAGCCAGGTGCTGGACGGCCTCCTCGAGGGTCCAGGCCCGCGCCTCCCGGACGTAGTGGCCGAGATAGCGCGCGAAGCAGCCCCAGCCGCGGGGATGGGGCCGGCCGCCGGTGAAGATGCCGTCGCTCCCGCCCGTCATCGCCGGATGGCGCATGAGCGCCCGGACGTCGGCCTCGCTCCGCTGCTGGTGAGGCACGACGCAGCCGACCGCGAGGTCCGAGGCGACGAGCACCTCGCACACGAACTCCAGCAGCCCGGCGGGATCCCGGCGACCGGTGGCCCTGTCGGCGGCCTCGGCGACCGTCAGCCCCTCGCACCACCGGTAGGCCGGCGCCTCGACGTAGCTCAGCCGCACCTGGTCGATGGGGCCGCGCGGGCCGGCAAACCCCGGCTCGCGCAGTCGCGCGCGCACGGCCGGGTCGGCGAGGCGCGCCAGCGTCGGGTCGGGGCCGCCTTCCTGGACCCACGGCGGCAGCGCGACCATGCCGAGGATCGTCGAGCCGGCGAGGTAGCCGTAGAGGTCGAAGGTGACGTCGAGCCCCTCGGCCCGGGCGGCGTCGAGCCGCGGCAGGACGAGCTCGGCCTGGCTGTTGAAGTGGGAGACGTGGACGGCGATGCCGGCCTCGCGTCCGATCCGGAACACCTCGTCGAGCGCGCCCGTCACCGTGTCCGGTGCGTAGCCCCGCATGTGGGTGACGTACACGCCGCCGAAGGGGGCGAGCTCGCGGCAGAGCTCGACGAGCTCCTCGGTGCTCGCATAGCGGCTCGGGATGTAGTCGAGCCCGCTGGAGACGCCGACCGCGCCGTCTTCCATCGCCTGCCGGAGGATCCCCCGCATCCTCCGGAGCTCGTCCGGCGCCGGCGGGCGCGGGTCGAGCCCGAGCACGTCCATCCGGATGTTCCCGTTCGGGGCCAGGCCCGCGACGTTGACGGCCACCCGCCGATCGAAGCACCCGAGATACTCGGCCATGGTCCCCCAGCGCTCGGCCACCTCGAACCGCCCGCTGAATCCCGCCGTGTAGCGGCGCATGTAGGCGAGCGTGGCCGGCGCGGCCGGGGCCATGGCCACCCCGTCCTGCCCCAGGAGATACGTGGTGACGCCCTGGCGGATGGCGGGCTCGTGGAGGGGATCGGCCAGCAGCGCGAGGTCCGCGTGGACGTGCATGTCCACGAAGCCGGGCGCGACGATCGACCCGGCGACGTCGAGGCGGCGGCCGGCCTCGGCCCGGCCGAGCGCGCCGACGGCCGCGATCCGGTCGCCACGGATCCCGACGTCCGCGCGGAACCACGGGGTACCGGTGCCGTCGACGACGCGGCCGCCGCTCAGGACGAGGTCGAACATGGCGACGCTCACCCGCTCCGCCCGGCCGGGCGGGCCCGGCCGAGGAGCTGAGCGGCCGCCAGGAGCCCGACCGAGATGACGATGAGGAGAGTCGAGATGGCGGCGATGGTGGGATCGATCTGGTCACGGAGGGCGCTGAACATCCTCCGCGTCAGGGTGGCGTTCTCGCCGCCCGAGATGAAGAGGGCGACCACGACCTCGTCGAGCGACGTGATGAACGCGAACAGGGCCGCCGAGACCAGGGAATGGCGGATCTGGGGCAGCGTGACGGTCAGGACGGCCCGGAGGCGGCTCGCCCCGAGGCTCCGGGCGACCATCTCCTGGGTCATGTCGAACGAGGCGAGCCCCGCGGTCACGGTCACCACCACGAACGGCAGGGCCAGGAGCGTGTGCGCCAGCACCAGGCCGAGGAGCGTGTTGACCAGCTCGAGCTTCGCGTAGAGGTAGAAGAGCCCGATGGCCACCAGGATGGCCGGGACCATCTGGGGCGCCAGGAGCAGCACCTGCGCCGCCCGGCTCCATCGCCACCGCGTCACCGCCAGGCCGTAAGCGGCGGCCGTCCCCAGGACGGTCGCCGCCACGGTGGTCACCAGCGCCGCCCGCACGCTCACCCAGGTGGCATCGCGCCACTCGACGGAGCCGAAGAAGGCCCGGTAGTTCCGCAAGGACCACTGGCGCGGCGGAAACTCGAGATAGACCGTGTCCGAGAACGACATGGGGATCACGACCAGCACCGGGAGCACCAGGAACAGGGCGATCAGCCCACCCAGGACGTAGAGCCACGCCCGCCTGGCGTGCGAGACGGGGACCGGCGGGCCGCCGGGCATCAGCGGATCCCGAACAGCCGGGGGATGGCGAAGACCCGGTGGAGGACGGCGAAGAGCAGCCCCACCGAGACGAGCAGCACGACGGCCAGGGAGCTGGACGCACCCCACGCGAAGTACGTGTTGACGTTCTGCTCGATCTTCATCGCCACCAGGTACGTCTTCCCTCCGCCCAGCAGCGCGGGCGTCACGTAGAACCCCAGGCAGAGGACGAACACCAGGAGAAGCCCTGCCGTGAGCCCGGGAAGCGAGAGCGGAAGAAAGACTTGCCGGAAGGCGCGGATGGGGCTCGCGCCGAGGCCGGCGGCGGCCCGCACGTAGTCGGGATCGATCGCCCGCATGGAGGCGTACAGGGGGAGGACCAGGAACGGGAGGAGGATGTGCGTCATGCCGATGACCGTGCCGGTCATGTTGTGGACGAGGGGAATCGGCTCGGCGGCCAGTCCGAGGTTCACGAGCAGCGTGTTGACGAGCCCGCGTCGCTGGAGGAGAACCAGCCAGGCATAGGTTCGCACCAGCAACGCGGTCCAGAGCGGCAGGATGACCACGATCAGCCCGAGGTTGGCCGCCCGCGGCGGGAGCTGGGCCAGGAGATAGGCCAAGGGGTATCCCAGGAGCACGCAGATGACGGTGACCAGGACGCTGACCTTGACCGTGTTCCAGAGAATGGTGACGTAGGCAGGCTCCTGGACCAGCCGCTGGTAGTGGACCAGCGAGTACGCGTCCTGGTCGACCACGGAGAGATAGAACAGCCAGCCCACGGGCAAGACCAGCAAGAGCCCCACCAGAACCAGCGCCGGGAGAGAGAGCCCGAGAAGGCGGCGCCGCTCCCGCGCGGCATCGCGGGCCAGCGTGTCGGCGTTGGGCCCGTCCACGCCCGGCGCCTCCCGGGCGATCTCCAGCGTGCTCACCGGCCAGTCCTTTGGAGCGTCCGCGGTCTCGATCCTCCCGATGGGCCCGGGCCGCTCATTGACCATCCTCGGCGACCACGATGGTATCGGCCAGGTGGAGCCCGAGACGGATCCGGCCCCCGGGCTCCGGGACCGCAGCGACGGTCTCGCGGCGACTGGGGCTCCGGACGGCCAGCTCGGTCCCGTCGCCCAGTGTGACGTGAAGGAGGAAGCTCTCGCCCTGGTAGACGCGCTCCTTGACCGTGCCCTCGAGGCAGTTGTACTCGGCCGCCGCCCCGGCCGGGAGGAGGGTCAGCTTCTCCGGCCGCACCACGAGGAGGAGCCGGCCGTCCCCGGGCGGGGGCGGGCCGTCGAGCGCGAGCGCCCGGCCGTTCAGGGTGAGACGCCCACCCTCCCGCGCCACCGGCAGGAAGGTGGACTCCCCGACGAAGTCGGCGACGAACCGGGTGCCGGGCCGCTCGTAGAGCCGCTCCGGCCGGTCCACCTGGATGATGCGCCCCTGGTGGATCACCGCGACCCGGTCCGACAGGGTGAGCGCCTCCCGCTGGTCGTGGGTGACGTAGACCGTCGTCATGCCGAGAGCGCCGTGGAGGCGGCGGATCTCGATCTGCATGCGCTCGCGGAGCTTCTTGTCGAGGGCCGAGAGCGGCTCGTCCATGAGGAGCACCCGCGGCTCGAAGACGATGGCCCGGGCGAGGGCCACGCGCTGGCGCTGACCGCCGGAGAGCTGGTCCACGCGCCGCTCCTCGAAGCCCGAGAGGTGGACCAGCTCGAGCACCCGCCCGACCCGCCGCGTGATCTCGGCGGCGCCCACTCCCCGCAGCCGGAGCGGGTAGGCGACATTCCCGAAGACGGTCATGTGGGGGAAGAGGGCGTAATTCTGGAAGACCATGCCGACGTTGCGGCGGTGGGGCGGCGTCCGCACCACCTCCTCCTCCCCGAACCGGACGCTCCCGCAGTCCGGCCGGATGAAGCCGGCCAGGACGAGGAGGAGCGTCGTCTTCCCGGAGCCGGACGGCCCGAGCAGCGTGATGACCTCGCCGCTCCGCACGTCGAGATCCACGCGGTCGAGGGCCCGGACCGGCCCGTACGACTTGCTCACGCCGCGGATGGTGAGGGGCAGGGCCGTGGCGGCCGACGCGGGCATGGCTCAGCGACCTGGACGGGAGCGGCGCGACGCCGGCCGGGGCGGCGCGAGTGACCGCCCCCGCCGGATCGCCCTTACTGCTTCGCCTTGAAGGCGTCCATCCGCTCGAGGAGCTGGTTCAGCCGGGTGCTCCACCACTCGACGTCCATCACCACCTGGGTGGCGGCGTTCTTGGGCGAGGAATTGATCCGGTCCATCTCGGCCGACGTGAGCTTGCCGATGGTGAACGCCCGGCTGTTGACGGGACCGTAGTCGATCAGCTTGGGAAGGGCGGCCTGGAGCTCCGGTGAGAGCAGGGCGTTGATCACCTTCATCGCCGGCGCCTTGTTCCTCGACCCCTTGGGGACGGTCAGGCAGTCCGCGTTCATGATGCCCTGGTTGTAGGTGAAGGCGGCCTTGGCCCCATCCTTGATGACGGTGGAGGCGCGCCCGTTCCAGATGCCGATCATGTCCACCTCGCCGTCCTTCAGGAGCTGGGCGGCCTGGGCCCCCGAGGTCCACCACACCGCGATGTGGGGACGGAGCTCCTCGAGCTTCCGGAAGCCGCGCTCGACGTCCAGGGGATAGAGCTTGTCGGGCTCGACGCCGTCGGCCAGGAGCGCCGCCTCGAGGGTCTCGGTGGGCCGGTGGTAGAGCGAGCGCTTGCCGGGGAACTTCTTGACGTCCCAGAAATCCTTCCAGGATTGGGGCCCCTTCTCGCCGTAGGTCTTGGTGTTCCACGCGATCACGTTCGAGTACAGGATGATGCCGATCCAGTGGGGCTTGACCATCTTCGGATTGACGCCGTCGGCCTTGATCACCGAGTAGTCGAGCGGCTCGAAGACGCCGTCCACCGTCCCCTGGGCACAGGACTGGAGGCCGAGCTCGGCGATGTCCCACTTCACCGCCCTGGCCAGCACCTGGGTCTTGACGTCGCCGTAGCCGTTGAGGGTGTCCTCCTTGATGGTCACGCCCAGCATCTTGGCGGCCGGCTCGAACCACGCCTGCCGCTGCGCCGCCTGGAACGCGCCTCCCCAGGAGGCGATGGTCACCGACTCCTGGGCCCCGGCCGGGGTCGAGACCCCGATCACGGCCAGCCCCGCGACCAACCACCGACTGAACGCTCTCACGGCTCGCCTCCTTCCCGGTACGCGAGTTCGAGGGGGTACGACTCGTGCGGCCCGATCCTAGCAGATCGCCCCGCGGCCTATCAACCAGCCCCTCACCCGAACTCGCCCGCCGCGGTGGCGGAGGCTGGAACGCGGCCCTCCGCCGCCGCCACCGCCGACCGCCGCTGGGTGGGAGACCGTCTTGCGCGGCTCCCGTGTCCTCCCCATACTGGGGCGCACCATGGCCCTTCACTTCCCGCGGGCCGAATTCGCCGCGCGCCAGGCGGCCGCGCGGGCGGCCCTCGGCGAGGCCGGGCTCGACGCCCTCGTCCTGTTCGCGCAGGAGAGCCTCTACTACCTGACCGGCTTCGACAGCTCGGGGTACGTCTTCTTCCAGTGCGGCGTGCTCACGGCGGCCGAGCGGCCGTTGGTCCTGCTCACCCGCCGGCCCGACCTCGAGCAGGCCCGCCGCACCTCGGTCATCGAGGACATCCGCCTCTGGTACGACGCCGAGGGCGCGAACCCGGCCCTCGACCTGCGGGCGATTCTCGCGGACGCGGGGTGTCGGGGCGGGCGAGTCGGAGTGGAGCTCGCCACCTACGGCCTCACGGGTGCGAACTGGGAGCGGATCCGGCGGGCGCTCGACGGCTGGTGCCGGGTCGAGGATGCCTCGGACGTGGTGCGGACCCTCCGCCTCGTCAAGTCGCCGGCCGAGCTGGCCTATGTCCGCCGGGCCGCCGCCCTCGCTGACGACGCCCTCGGCGCCATGGTCGCGGCCACGCGCCCGGGCGCGTTCGAGGGCGACATCCTGACCGCGGGCCAGAGCGTCATCTTCCGGGGCGGCGGCGACGTGGCCCCCTCGGGACCCGTTCTGGGCGCCGGCGAGCGCGCCCTCCTCGTGCGCTCGTCGACGGGTCCGGAGCACCTCGGCGAGCGAGACCAGCTCACCATCGAGTTCGCCGCCACCTATCGCCGCTACAACGCCTGTCTCATGCGCACCCTCCCGGTCGGCGGCACGGACCCGCGCCAGGCGCGCATGTTCGAGGTCACGCGCGACGCCCTCTCGGCCATGACCGAGACGGCCACGCCCGGCCGGCCGCTCGGCGAGATCGACGAGGCCCACCGCCGCGTCTACGACGCGGCCGGCTTCGGCCCCGCCCGCATGGCGGCGTGCGGCTACTCGCTGGGGGCGACGTACCGCCCGACCTGGATGGACGTGCCCCCGATGCTCTACGCCGGGAATCCGACGACCGCCCGGCCGGGCATGGTCCTGTTTCTCCACGCGATCCTGGCCGACGCGCGGGCCGGACTCGCCATGTCGCTGGGCCACACCATCGTCATCAGCGAGACCGGGCGCGAGGTGCTGAGCCGGCTCACGCCGGTCTACGAGGCCTGCCGGTAGGGCGCCCGAGGCCCCGACCACGAGGAGGCGAGAATCATGATGCAGCTCAAGGGATACGCCCTGGCCGCCGCGGGAGTGGTTCTCCTCGGAACGACCATCGGCATCGTGACCCCGATGGTCCAGAGTCGGGGCGCGCTCGCCGCGATGACACCCCGGGACCCGGACGCGGGGCAACCGTTCGCCGCCGCCGTTGGCGTGGCGTTTTCGCCCGGCGAACTCGTGAAGTCCCGCTCTGTTCTCATACCGGGGGACAAGCGCGCCGTCATCGAGACCGTGGCGGTGTTCGCCGGGACGGGACAGGGTGACATGCGGGTGGGCATCGTGACAACGGCTCCCGCTCTCGGGGGGAGGACCGTCGTGACCACGCAGTACAACCTGCATCTGGAGTTCGAGGGCGTGATCGCCCAGCTCAGAAGGTTCGGTGGAACCCACGGGATTCGGCTCTACGCCAACCCCGGCAGCACGGTGCAGTTCGTGGCCGCTCGCACCAACGCGAGCGGAATCGGCTCCGTGAGCTTCGCCGTCGCGGGGTATCTTCTGGCCCCCTGAGGCGCCACGCGGCTCGCGGGTCTACGGCATCGAAGAGAGCCCGGAGGTGGATACCCATGATGACCCCTGAGAAAGAGACGGC
This sequence comes from Candidatus Methylomirabilota bacterium, assembly GCA_036005065.1. NCBI lineage: Bacteria > Methylomirabilota (SeqCode) > Candidatus Methylomirabilota bacterium. The sequence continues at coordinate 69,798 of DASYQW010000062.1, forward strand.
CTTCGGCTGGATCGACGCGAACCGGGCGCGCCTGTCCGAGGCGCACCTCACGGTCTGGCATTACGCCGAGCCGGCCTGGCGGGAGTACCGGTCGGCCGCCTTCTACGTCGACCTCCTCCGGAAGGAGGGCTTCGACGTGGAGGCCGGGACCGCCACCATGCCCACCGCCTTCCGCGCCCGGTGGGGCCGCGGGCGACCGGTCCTGGCCACCTACGCCGAGTACGACGCGGTGCCCGGAATGTCCCAGGGGCCCGTGCCCTACCGGCAGCCGCGGGAGGGCTTCCCCCGCTGGGCGGCCGGCCACACCGATCCCCACTCGGCACTCGGGATCGGCGCCCTGGGCGGCGTCCTCTCGGCCAAGGCCGCCATGGAGCGCCACGGGCTCCGCGGCACGCTCGAGCTCTTCGGGGAGCCGGCCGAGAAGGTGTGCGGCTCGAAGCCGGTCCACGCCGCCCACGGCTACTACGACGACCTGGACGCGGCGGTGAGCTTCCACCCCACCTCGCTCCCCGCCCTCGCCAACACGGTCGTGTGGGACACCCACTGCGGCTGCTACTGGTCGAAGATCTACACCTTCGAGTGCGAGCAGCCGGAGACGTGGGGGAGCGCGGGGACACGGGAGGGCACCAACAATCCCCACACGGTCGCCCGGCCACCGGCCGCGCTCGACGCGGTCTGCCTCATGTACACGACGACCAAGTACACCAAGGAGGCGATGCTGCCGCACCGAGGCACCTGGACCCTCAACGAGTTCGTCCTGGTCGCGGGCCAGGCCACCTCCGACAACCTGGCGCCGACGGTCGGCCAGATCCAGTATGCGTGGCGGTGCCCCTCGCTCGAGATGGCCGCCCGCATCGAAGCCGTCCTCGACCAGAACGCGCGCCACGTGGCCGCCCTCACCCACTGCACGGTGCGGGAGGGCTGGGTCTCGAAGACGCGGGTCGGTCTTCCCAATCACGCGATGGCGGAGATCACGTACGAGAGCCTCGAGCTGGCCGGCCCGCCCAGGCTCCCCGAGGAGGCGCGCATGTTCGCCCGAGAGATCCAGCGGACCCTCGGGCTCGAGCCCATGGCCGACCCGTTCATGCCCGAGATCCAGGAGCTGACGCCGCCGCCGGTGGG
>DASYQW010000063.1 GCA_036005065.1 Candidatus Methylomirabilota bacterium
CCGCCCCGACCGGCACCCGCGACGTGTCCCCCCGGTGCACGACGGCCTACGTGCTGAAGGCGGATACCCTGACGGCGCCCGTGACGACAACCGTCCGCGGCCGGGGGTGCTAGATCATGGGAGGGGGCCTCGACGGCCCCCTCCCAGACCCTCCCCCGGGAGGGTTGCGCGGGCAAGCCCGCGCTCGGAGTGGAACACCGACCCGCGGCGGCTGGGCGAGGTGTTGGCGCGCGATTACTCGGGCCCGCCTGGCCGGGGCCTCGCGCAAACGTGGCTCCCGACAGCCGACTGGCAGGGGATCGAGGCAGGCTTCCGGGTGAGGAGCGCTAGGCGGACAGAGCGGCGGCCTTCACGGCTACCGGCCGGCGCCCGCGCCGGGAGCGCGATCGTCGCGCCCGGCGTGTCCCGGCCAGCCGTGTCGCCCTGTCAAGCGGCCGCGTCGAGCTGGACGAAGACCTCTTCGCGGTGGTAGGGCGCGCTCGGATCGATTCCGTTCTCGCGCAGGTACTCCTGCAGCCCTTCGCGACTCCACAGATCGGGTCGCGAGAGGAAGACACTCTCCGGGATCCGAACCTCACGCGGCGCATCGGTGCGCCGGGCCCGCTTTTCGCCGTCATCCGTCTTCACGCCTCTGTTCTCCTTTGCTTCGGGGGTACGTCGCTCGGGCGACGCCCCGGGTTGACGCAGAGGAGGCCGGCGCCCCCCGGAGCCTCCCCGTCGCCCTTTCGCGCGTGCAACAGCCATGCCGGACGCGAATGGCCTCGGGAGCGATTCTCACCCGGGACGGAGGCGGTCCAGGCGGCGCCGCTCGCGCTTGGTGGGCCGGCCGAGGCCGGGAACGCGAACGACCGGCGGCGGCTCGCGGTGGCGCCTGGGCGGGGGGGGTGAAAGATCCTCGTAAAGCGCTTGCGCCGCGCTGGCCGGACCCCGCCGCTCGCTCAAGCCGCGAACCACCACCTCGCGTCGCCACTCGCCCAGCGTGAGCCGGAGCCGATCCCCGACGCGCACGGCCCGGGAGGGCTTCGCCGCCTGACCGTTGACGTCGACCTTGCCGCCCTCGCAGGCGGCGTGCGCCAGGCTCCGGCTCTTGTAGAACCGCGCCGCCCATAGCCATCGGTCGAGCCGAGTCCCGTCCATCCTCAGCCGACGGCTGTCTTCTCCACGGGCGCCGCCGCGATCCCGGCGACGCGCTGGTTCAGCGTGTGGAGAATGGCCGTCTCCGGCCGGTACTCGATCACGCTCCAGGACGCATAGTCCTGGGCGAGCCGCAGGATGTTCCCGAGCGGCATCCCGAGGGCGTCGCAGAGAATGACGCGATTCGTCCCTCCGTGGGCGACGACGGCGACCCGCCGCCCGGGGTGCCGGCCCAGGATTTCTCGGAACGCCGGCATCACGCGTGCCTGGAGCTCCTCGAGCGTTTCCCCGTCGGGAAACGGGAGCGTCGCGAAGTTCGCGAGCCAGCGCTCGAGCACGTCGGGCTCCCGCTGGCGAATCTCCCGGAACGTCAAGCCCTCCCAGCGTCCCATCGCCATCTCGCGGAGCGCGCCCAGCTCCACCGGCGCGAGTCCGCGGGATCCTGCCAGGGGCGCCGCCGACTGCCGCGCGCGCAGCAGGTCGCTGGCGTATACCGCCTCGATCGGCTCGAGCGCGAGCTGCCGCGCCACGGCCTCCACCTGGAGCACCCCGGTCGCGGACAGGGCGACATCCGTGTGGCCGAAGAAGCGGCCCTCGGCCGCCCGCTCGACCTCGCCGTGCCGGATCAGGTAGACCCAGGTGGACACCGGCATCATGCGAGCCCGAGGTGCGCCAGGCCAGAGGCCACGGCCAGGGTGGCCGCCTCGGTCCCCTCGACGAGGGCGCCGAGGCAGTCGCCGGTCAGCCCGCCCAGACGGCGGCGCAGGTAGAGCGCGAAGCCGGCGGCCGCGGCCGCGGCCATCAGACCCAGGACCGCCCCCGCCCATCCGAGCAGACCCAGCGCCACGGCCACGGCGACGACCGATGCCACGCCGGCCCCGGTAGGCTCCAGGGCCCGCGTGAAGGCGTGGCCAGCGCCCTCGGGACGGGCCGCCGGGCACAGCCGGGCCAGTAGAACGGGGGCCAGACGGCCGAGCACAGGCGCCGTGACGAGGACCCGCCAGCGGACACTCGGCGTCAGGCTCGCCAGGACGGCCATCTTGAGGCCGAGGACGAGGACGATGGCGGCCACCCCGTAGGCTCCGGTGCGCGCGTCGCGCATGATCGCGAGCGCCTCCTCCCGGCTCCATCCTCCCCCGAGTCCGTCCGCCGTGTCGGCCAGGCCGTCGAGGTGGAGCCCGCCCGTCAGCAGCGCCCAGAGCGCCACCACCAGCGCGGCAAGGACCAACGGCGGCACGACCGCACCGAGACCCACGGCGGTCAGCGCCAGCAGGCTGCCCAGGACCGCGCCGACGATGGGGAACCAGCCGGCCGCCCGGCCCAGGTCCTCGGAGCCCTCGCCTCGGGGCACCGGCAGGATCGTGAGGTATCGGCAGGCGGAGAGGAGGTGGCGCACGGCGCGGTCAGGCCTCGGCGGGCAGGAAGGGCACCCGGCAAGCGATCAGACAGGATAGATGGCGTTGCGGCGAGGCGGGAATCGCTGCTCTTTGGTCTCGGCGTAGGCGAGGCGCTTGACGAGCTCGGCCCGGAGGGTCGACGGCAGGACCACGTCGTCCACGAGCATCTCCGAGGCGAGCCGATAGATGTCGATGTCTTGCTGGTACTCCTCACGCTTCTGCCGAACGAATTCCGCGCGGGCCTCGCCGCTGAGCTCCATGATCCGGTTGTAATGGACCGCGTTGATCGCGGGCTCGGGACCCATGATGGCGATCTGGGCCTGGGGGAGCGCCAGCACCGCGTCCGGCTCATAGGCCTGCCCGCACATGGCGTAGAGCCCGGCCCCGTAGCACTTTCGAACGATGACGGAGATCTTCGGCACGGTCGCCTGGGCGGTGGCGAAGATCATCTTGGCGCCGTGGCGGATGATACCGGCCCGCTCGACCCTCGACCCGACCATGAAGCCCGAGACGTCCGCCAGATAGACGAGCGGGATGTTGTAGGCGTTACAGAGCCAGATGAAACGGGCTGCCTTGTCCGACGAGTCGACGAACAGGACGCCCCCCTTGACCTTCGGCTGGTTGGCGACGATCCCCACCGCCCGCCCGCCGATGCGGGCGAAGCCGGTGATGACCTCCCGGGCGAACAGCCGCTTGAGCTCGAGCCACGACCCGGCGTCGATCACGCGGTCGATGACCTCGTACATGTCGAAGTACTTGCGCTGGTCGTAGGGGACGATCGCGTCGATCGGCCGGCCCGGCGCGGGCTCGGCCGATTCGATGGCCGCCACCCGCCCGCGGTGGCTCGACGGCATGTAGGCGAGGTAGCGCTTGGCGACCTCGATGGCTTCCTCGTCGGAGCCGACCAGGATGTCGCCGCAGCCGGATTCCTGGCAGTGCATCCGGGCGCCGCCCAGGGCCTCCTGGTCCACCTTCTCGCCGATCGCCATCTCGACCATCCGGGGCGATCCCACGTACATGGAGGCCTTGCCCTCGACCATGATGACGACGTCGGTCAGCGCCGGAAGGTACGCCGAGCCGGCCGGCGACGGCCCGAAGAGGATGCAGACCTGCGGCACCACGCCCGAGAGCTGGACCTCGTTGTAGAAGATCCGGCCGGCGTGGTAGCGGCCGGGGAAGATGCGGATCTGCTCCGAGATCCGCCCGCCGGCCGCGTCGACCAGGTAGAGCAGCGGAATCTGGAGCCGGGCCGCCTTCTCCTGGATTCGGACGATCTTCTGGACGGTCTTCTCCCCCCAGGAGCCCGCCTTCACCGTGTAATCGTTGGCCATGATGCAGACCGGGCGGCCGAGGACGGTGCCCACGCCGGTCACGACCCCGTCGGCCGGCGTCTCGGGCTCTCGCGAGCGCGCCAGAAGCCAGTCCTCCTCGAACCCGGTCCCCGGATCCAGGAGAAGCGCGAGCCGGTCGCGGACGAAGAGCTTGCCCTCTTCCCGGAGCTTCTCCCGGTGGCGGACGTTGCCCTGCTGAACGCGCGCGATTTCCTGCCGAAGGTGGTCTTCGCTCACGGGCGCCATGGTAGCACCCGCATTGCGACGCGGACAACCAGCCGAGACGCGCATCCCTTCCCGCCGGTCGCGGGCCAGCCCGCCGGCCGACCTGGCGGGCTGTCGGAGTAACCCGGGGCCGACCGCCGAGCGCGTGGTGCATCAAGGAGTGCTCCGAGCGGCGGCTTAGCCGCCGCCACGACGGGGGGGCATAGGGGGGGTCTTACGAGACCCCCCCGAAATGACTAGGGGCGGCCGGGCCATCGTCGGCGGTCTTCGGCCATGATCGAGCTCGTCGTCGCCGGGGCGGCCGGACGGATGGGGGGCCGCATCATCGCGCTCGCACGCGAGAGCCCCGACCTCCGGGTGGTGGCGGCCTTCGAGCGACCCGAGCACCCGGCCGTCGGTCGCGATGCCGGTGAGGTGGCCGGGGGAGGGCCTCTCGGGGTCCTCATCGGGGCCGACCCGGTGCCCGTCCTCGCGCGAGGCCGTGTGCTCGTCGAGTTCACGACGCCCGAGGCGAGCCTCGAGCACCTCCGCATCGCCGCCGACCGGGGCGCGCGGGCCGTCATCGGCACGACCGGGCTCAAGTCGGCCCAGCTCGACGAGATCAAGGCGCTGGCCGGCCGCACCGCCGTCTTGCTATCCCCCAACATGAGCGTCGGCGTCAACCTGGCCTTCCGCCTGCTGGCGTTGATGGCCCGGACGCTGGGCGACGAGTACGACGTCGAGATCACCGAAATCCACCACCGGATGAAGAAGGACGCGCCGAGCGGCACCGCCCAGAAGATGGCCGAGGTCATCGCGGACGCGCTCGGCCGGAATCTCGACGAGGTGGGCATGTACGGCCGCCACGGGATAGTCGGCGAGCGCGGCGCCAAAGAGATCGGCGTCCACGCGCTCCGGGGCGGCGACATCGCGGGCGAGCACACCGTGGTGTTCTCGACGCTCGGTGAGCGGCTCGAGCTGACCCACCGCGCTCACAGCCGCGACACTTTCGCGCGGGGCGCCCTCCGGGCCATTCGCTTCATCGCGGCCGCCGCGCCCGGTCTCTACTCGATGCACGACGTCCTCATGCTGTGATTCTCGGCCCTCCCGGCAAAGCCGGGCCGTTCGCCGTTCGGCGAACGGATGGGGCCGGCCTCCCCCGGGGAAGGACAGGGAGTTTAGACAGTGGGCCTTCGCGTTCAGCTGGCGGACCGCCTCACCCGACTGCCCCCGTATCTGTTCGCCGAGATCGATCGCCAGAAGAAGGAGGCGCGGGCGCGCGGCGCGGATCTCATCGACCTCGGGATCGGCGATCCCGACCTGCCGACCCCGGCCCACGTCATCGAGGCGCTGGCCCGGGCGGCACGCGAGCCGAAGAACCACCGGTATCCGGATTACGAGGGCCTCCTGAGCTTCCGGGAGGCGGCCGCGGCCTGGTATCGGACGCGCTTCGGCGTCGCCCTCGACCCGGTCACCGAGGTGCTTGCGCTCATCGGCTCCAAAGAAGGCACGGCCCACATGCCCCTCGCCTTCGTGAACCCGGGCGAGGTCGTCCTGGTCCCGGACCCGGGCTACCCGGTGTACGCCGCGGGCACCTGGTTTGCCGGCGGCGAGCCCCACTTCTTGCCGCTCCGGGCCGAGCGGGAGTTCCTTCCCGACCTGGATGCGGTCCCGGCCGACGTGCTGCGACGCGCGAGGATGGTGTACCTCAATTACCCGAACAACCCGACGGCGGCCGTCGCCACCCGCGAGTTCTTCGCGCGGGTCGTCGACTTCGCCCGGCGCCACAACCTCATCGTCTGTCATGACGCCATGTACTCCGAGCTCCGCTTCGACGGTTACGAGCCTCCGTCCTTCCTCCAGGTCCCCGGCGCCACGGAGGTCGGGGTCGAGTTCCATTCCTGCTCGAAGACCTACTCCATGACCGGCTGGCGGATCGGCTTCGTGGTGGGGAACCGGGACGTGCTGGCCGGGCTCGGGCGAGTCAAGACGAACGTGGACTCCGGCGTCTTCCAGGCCGTCCAGGAGGCCGGCATCGCGGCGCTCACCGGGCCGCAGGACTACGTCACGCAGCTCCGCGCCACGTACCAGGAGCGCCGGGACGTGGTCGTCCGGGGCCTCCGGAAGCTGGGACTGCCGGTGACAGCGCCGCGGGCCACGTTCTTCGTGTGGGCCCCGGTCCCGGACGGCTCGGACTCTCGGAAGTGGGCCTCGCGGCTTCTCCAGGAAGCGGGCGTCGTCGTCACGCCCGGCGTCGGCTTCGGCCCCTCGGGCGAAGGGTACTACCGAATCGCCCTGACGGTGGACGCGGCGCGGATCGCCGAGGCGTTGGAGCGGCTCGGCCGGCTCTCGCTGTGAGACGGCCGGGGCCGGGACGGCCGACCACTCGCTCACCCTGTCACCCGGCGGTCGACCGTGAGTGTCTTGAATCCTGACGGGGCAACGCGGCGATGAGCCCCGTCCGGCCCTCCCGCGGCGAGTCTGATATACTTTTTGTCGAGGACATCCGCTTCTACGGCCACCACGGGGTCACCGAGGCCGAGCAGGACGTCGGGGCGTGGTTCTCGGTGGACGTGGAGCTCACTCTCGACCTCACGCCCGCTGCCCTGTCGGACGACCTGGAGGCGGCCGTGGACTACGGGCTGGTTGTCCGGCGCGTGGTCGCAACCGGGACCGGAGAGCGCGTGCGGCTTCTGGAGCGCCTGGCCGGGATCCTCGCCGAGGTCCTTCTGCGCGAGTTCCCCGCCCGCGAGGTGACGGTTCGGGTGCGAAAGGTGACCGCCCCCCTCGACGGCATCGCGGCCGTCCCGGGTGTCCAGATGAAGCGAAGCCGGTAGCATGGGGACGCCGATGGCGCGCGTGTTTCTGTCACTCGGCTCGAACCTCGGCAATCGCCAGCACTACCTGCAGGAGGCCCTCCGGCACCTCGGGGGGCACCACGCGGTCCGGGTGGTCGCGTGCTCACAGGTCTACGAGACGGAGCCGTGGCCCGAGCAGCGGGTGACGCGGGAGCGCTGGTACCTCAACTGCGCGGTCGAGATCGAGACGGCGCTCCCTCCGCGCCGCCTGCTCGAGCTCGTGCACGAGATCGAGACGGGGGCCGGCCGGATCCGGGAGCTCACCACCTCGGCCCAGCCCGGCGAGTACGTGGCGCGCACGCTCGACATCGATATCCTGCTTTACGGGAACGAGATCGTGAGCGACTTCGATCTCCAGATCCCGCATCCGTTCCTCCACCTGCGCCGGTTCGTGCTGGCGCCGCTGGCCGACATCGCTCCCGACGTCGAGCATCCCACCCTCTACCAGTCGATCCGCGATCTCCTGGCCGAGACGGAGGACACCCGCAGCATCTTTCCCTTCTCCGCCTGAGTGGCAGCGGCCGGCGGATTTGCCGCCCCGCCCCTCACTCAGCCCGAGAGGGGATCAGCCCCCGGACGGGCCCTTGAGGCCCCCTGCGATTTGAGTTAGCGTGGCGGCACGGAGCGGATGACGTGTCCGACCCTTCCGCCGACTTCCGTCAGCAGGCCCTCACCCACCTCGACGCGCTGCACAACTTCGCGCTGTACCTGACCCGACGCCCCGCCGACGCCGAGGACCTGGTCCAGGAGACCTACCTGAGGGCGTTCCGGTTCGCCCACCGCTTCGAGCCGGGAACGCATCTCCGGGCTTGGTTGTTTCAAATCCTGAGGAATACCTTCTTGACCTTTTACCGCCGGGATTCGCGCGAGCTGGCCGTCCTCGACAAGGAGTCCGCCGATGGGCCCGATGAGGCCTGGGAGGCCGAGCTGCCGGTCGCCTCGGTCGGCACCGCCATCGACCTCGAGCGCGCCCTGGCCGACCTCCCCGAGGAGTTTCGGTCGGTGCTCCTCTTCGCGGATCTCGAAGGATTCACGCTGATAGAGATCGCCCAGATCATGGATACGCCGGTGGGGACGGTCAAGTCACGCCTGTTCCGGGCGCGGCGGCTCCTCCGCCGGCGCCTGAGCGATTACCGCGCCGGCTGACCGATACGCCGATGGACTGCCAGGAGGCCCGGGACCTGCTCGAAGAGCACCGGCGGGGTGAGCTGCCGCCCGAGGCCGCCGCCTCGGTGGAGGAGCACCTGGCCCGATGCGCACTCTGCCGGCGGGTGCGCCAGGCCGACGACGCGCTGGCGTCGATGGTGCGGAGCCTGCGACGCACGCCCGCCTCGCCCGCGCTCCACCGACGCATCCGGCGGATCGGGCGCGAGCCCGTCCGCCCGCTCCGATGGCTCGCCCGTCCATGGGTCGCCGCGGCGGTGGCGGCCGCGGTGGTCCTCCTGGCCCTTTCGCCGTGGCTTCACTTCCGACGCGATCCGACCGCCGACCCGTTCGAGCGACTGCTCCAGGGCGCCGTGACCGAGCACACGCGCATCCTGCTCCAGCTCCAGGTCATCGCCGGCGAGGTGTCCGACCCGGCCTCGGCCTTCGCCACGGTGCGGTCCCTCACCAACGTCCAGATTCCCCCGGCATTCGCCGGCGACGCGGAGCTCACCCTGCTGACGGCGCGGCCCACGGTCATCGCCACCCACAAGGCGGCGGCGGTGGTGCTCCGCGACCACGCGTGGTTCATCACCACGTACTTCGCCCTGCCGGGCAAGGATCTGCCCATGCCGAACGAGCGGCGTGTTCAGATCGAGCAGTACCGTCCGTACATGCGGGAGTTCGACGGCTTCCACGTCATCTACTGGAAGCAGGGCGAGTACGCCTACCTGATGGTCTCGGACCTCGACGATCCCCGCAGCCGGCAGCTTTTCCTCAAGATGCGCAAGGCCCTCTAGGTCATCTCGGGGGGTCTCGGAAGACCCCCCCGATGCCCCCCCGTCGTGGCGGCGGCACAGCCGCCGCTCGGACGCTATTCGACGCATTCCGTGATTGGGGTCATCGGCCGCTGATTACTCCGACACGGTCCTGGACCATGGGAGGGGGCCTCCGCGGCCCAGCCCGCCCTCAGATCTTCAGCCCCTTCACGACGTACTCCTGGGCGAAGAGCGTCACCAGCAGAGCCGGCCCGATCGCCATGACCGCGGTGGCGCTCATCAGATGCCACTCGATGCCGGTTTCGTGCACGAACTGAGCCATCCGGACGGTCAGCATCGGCGTGCGGCTCCCGGTCAGGATGAGCGCGAAGAGGAACTCGTTCCAGGTGTAGAGCCAGGAGAGAATGAACAGGGCGACGATGCCCGGCGTGGCCATGGGCACGGCGATGCGGAAGAAGGCACCCCAGCGCGAGCAGCCGTCGAGATACGCGGCGTACTCGGCCTCGGGGGAGATGCCGTCGAAGAATCCCTTCATGATCCACGAGAAGAAGCAGATGTGGATCGCGATGTGGGGCAGCAGGAGCCCGAGATAGCGGTCGAGGATCCCCATCCACTGGGTCAGCAGGTAGAGCGGAATGACCCAAGAGATGTACGGGATACAGCGGAACACGTAGATGAGGCCGAACCAGAGGCTGCTGGCCGCCCCCTTGAACCGCGACAGCATGTATCCCGAGGTGATCGTGACCGCCAGCGAGAAGACCGTGGCCAGCGTGGCGATGGCGGCGCTGTTGACGAATGACTCCTTCATCTCCGGCTTGGCCAGGGCTTCCGCGAAGTTGCCCAGCGTGAACTCGGTGCCCCGATGGACGTAGAAGACGCCTGACGCCGGACGCAGCGAGGTCAGGAGGATCCAGGCGACCGGGAAGACCATGAGGAGGGTCACGGCGGTGATGGCGAGCCCGAAAAACGCGCGCTTCCACCCCGGCCCCAGCATCCCGACCTCCCTCTAGTCGCCTTTCCGCGTAAAGCGGGCGACTCGTGCCAGCATCACCGCGATGCTCATGATGTTCCGCTCCGCGCGCGGGCTTCGCCCGCGCAACCCCTCCTTGGGGGGTTCGTCAAAGGGGGGCGTGAGCCCCCCTTTGAGGAGGCTAGCGCGACACTTCCACGGCGTAGCCGAGGACCTTGTAGAGGACGCCCCCGACCACCATGATGATCGCCGCCCCGATGAGCGAGGCGGCCGAGCCGAGGTCGAAGTTCAGGTAGACGAACGCCTGCTTGTAGGCGTAGATGCTGAAGACTTCGGTGGAGCGAGCCGGGCCGCCCTTGGTGATCGTCCACACGATGTCGAAGACCCGAAACGCGTCGATCGCACGAATGACGATGCAGACCATCATCACCGGCCGGAGGAGCGGAAGGGTGACGTACCGGAACGCCTGCCACGCGCCCGCCCCGTCGATCCGGGCGGCCTCCTGCGGCTCGGACGGCAAGGTTTGCAGGGCCGCCAGAATCAGAATGGTGAACCACGGCGTCCAGAGCCAGACATCGGTCATGATGACGATGCCCAGGCTCGTCCACCGCCCGACGAGCCAGGGGATCGGCTCGAGCCCGAGCGTCTCCAGGATCACGTTGGCGATCCCGAACTGGTCGTTGAACATCCAGGTGATCATGATCGCCGCCACCACCGGCGGCACCATGAGCGGCAGCAGGATCGCCGTGCGCACCAGCCGCGCCCCCCGGAAACGGCGGTTCAGCATGACGGCCAGGCCGAGCCCGGCCAGGAGCCCGATCAGGACCGTGCAGCCCATGAACAGGAAGGTGTTGGGAAGCACGGTGCCGTAGAAGAGCGGATCCGTCAGGATCCGGCGGTAGTTGTCGAGGCCGACGAACGTCTTCGCGGGGTTGAACAGGCTCCACCGCCGGAAGCTCGCGTTGGCGCCGATCAGGATGGGCACGATCTGAAAGCCGACCAGGACAAAGAAGGCGGGCAGGATGAGGGCCGCCATGAACCGCTCGCGCTCGCCGAACCGCCGGCGGGCCGGCTGTCGCATGCTCGCCTCGCCTCAAGCCACGAGCCCCGGCGATGGCCGAAGCAGCCGCCGGGGCTCGCGTCGGAATGCGATCACCGCCACCGTGCGGGATCTACTCGCGCGCGGCGATCTCGCTCATCTTCTTGGCCCCCTCCTCGAGGGCCGCCTTGATGGCCTCGCGGGGACCCGTCACCGCCTTGACCATGTAGTCGATGCCGGTGGCGAAGAACTCGGGCCAGCGGGCGAAGTAAAAGGCGCCGTGGATGATCTTCTCCGATTCGACCGTGGCCGCCCGGAACTTGCGGAACACGGCGTCGCTCTTGGCCAGCTCCTTCTGAACATCCTCGTTCGGCGGGAATCCGCCGGTGGCCTTCCAGAGATCGACCTGAACCTCGTGGTTCAGGTTGAGCCAGTTGAGCATCTCCTTGGCCACCTTCTTCTTGGCCGGATCGACGTGGATGGGGATGGCCCAGGCCCAGGCATCCCGCCAGGCGATGGACTTGAACTTCGCGCGAGGCCCCATGATGAACGGCGCCACGCTGATCTTGCCGGCCACCTTGGATTGCTTGGGGTCGTTGAACTTCCCGTAGAGGGTCGTGTCGGCCATGGTGATCGCCGCGTCGCCGGCCATGAAGATGGCGTTGGCGTCGTCGCGGGAATAGCCAGGCATGCCGGGCGGGCTGATCTTGTGCACCTTGATGGCGTCCCACCAGAACTCGACGGCCTGCACGGCCTCCGGCTCGGCGATCGCGGCCTTCCAGCCCGCCTTGGCGAGCTCGGCGTTGCGACGCTCGTGGAGCGGCACCAACAGGTCTCCGCCGTTGGCCCAGATCGACCAGAAGAACGAGAACCAGCCGTGAGGGTACTTCATGCCGCCCACGAAGCCCCACTTCACCTTCCCTTCCTTCTGGAGCCGCTGGGACGTCTTGACCAGGTCATCCCAGGTGCGGGGGACCTCGTTCTCCTTGAGGACGTCGGTGCGGTAGAAGAACGTCCCGATGGTCTCGACGAAGGGGACGCCGGTGTCCTTCCCTTCCCACACGAACGGCGGTTCCAGGATGAAGCGAGTCATCTTCTTGATGGCCGAGACATCGTCGACCGGCTCGAGGTAGCGCCCCCAGAGCTGTCCCCAGTCGTCGTTGTGCCAGATGATGTCGTACTGGCCACCCCGCGAGGTCAGGTTGGCGGTCATCTTCTCGACGTACACCTCGTAGGAGATGGGAACCGGTGTCAGCGTGACCTTGTGCTCCGCGGCCCATTGCTTCATCCACTTCAGCGAGTTCTCGTGGATGGGATGGGGCATGTAGCCGATCTTCAGCTCCACCGACTGGGCATCCGCCGTGGCCGCCCCGGCGAATCCGACGAGGCCGACGGCGAGCACCGCCACCAGACGAGCCATCCAGCATCGCGTCGAGGTCTGGGTCATGGTACGCCTCCTCTCAGGCTCCGCGCCGAAGACCGGGTACGGCGGGTCCAGGGACTCGGATCAGCCAGGCAAGACGGTCGGTAGAGCGATTCTATCGCACCGCCCGGCGCCGGGGTCAAGCGGGCTCGGTCGATTCCGGAGAGGGCCTCGGCGGCCTCTCCCGCGGGATTCAGTTCGCGAAATACTCGATGAGCTGGCGAAACTCGCCGTCCCCCATGATCTTGAGTTGTCCCGCCGGGCGACGGTAGAACGTCGACTGGGTGCCGGTCGTAGTGATGTAGATCTCCTCCGGCTCGGCGGGCGCGGCCAGCGCCTTGCGATTCTCGCGGGCCACGGTGACCTTGCCGACGGACGCCGGGATGCCCTCGGTCGCGCCGATCTCCTCGGTCGTCATCACCCGCTTGTAGGCCGCCGCCAGGATGATCCCGTTGTCGAGCACGATCACCTGGATGCGGTGGGTCTCGGACGCGATGTTGGCGTTGACCGCCGCCACCAGGTCGAGCAGCTGCTTGCGGAACCGCTCGACGCCGTCCTCGAACCGCTTTCGCTGGGTCGCCAGCCGCTCGGCCTCCTCGGCCACCCGGCCCTCGACCTTCTTCGCGACCGTCTTCGCCCAATCTTCTGCCATGGTCCCTCCTTTCCACCGGTTCGGCCCGCCTATTCTCTCACGACGCGCGCTCGGCCATGCCAGTGCCCCCGACGCGGGCCGGCTCACGACGTGCG
>DASYQW010000064.1 GCA_036005065.1 Candidatus Methylomirabilota bacterium
AGACGCGGGCCGCCATCCTCGCCGCCATGGGCGCCGAGGCGTCCCGGACCGCGCCTCCCACAGGGCGCCGCGTGCGCGTCGTCCGGGCGCGGCAGACCGCACGGGTCTCCGGCCCGGCTGAGCTCCACCTGGAGGAGGGTGGTGCGGTGCGCGTCGAGGGCGCGCTGCCGCCCGACCTGCCGTTCGGTTACCACGAGCTCCGCCCGCTCGACGGGGGCCCCGCCGTGCGGCTGATCGTGAGCCCGGACCGGTGCCACCTTCCGCCCCGGCTCCGGACGTGGGGCTGGGCCGTCCAGCTCTACGCGGCGCGCTCGGCCGGGAGCTGGGGCATCGGCGACCTCGCCGACCTCCGGCGTCTCGCCGAGTGGTCCGCTCGGGAGCTCGGGGCCGGGCTGCTGCTGGTGAACCCACTCCAGGCGTCGAACCCGGTCACGCCCCAGGAGGCGAGCCCCTATTACCCGTCGAGCCGCCGCTACCGGAACCCGCTCTATCTCCGGATCGAGGACGTGCCCGGTGCTGCCGAGGCGCGGCTCGGCCTCGCGCGGCTGGCCGCCGCGGGGCGCGCGCTCAACGAGGTGCGTCGCATCGATCGTGACGCGATATTCCGCCTCAAGATGGAGGCGCTCGATGGGCTCTGGTCCCGCTTCGGCGGCGACCCCGCCTTCGACCGCTACCGCGCCGCCGAGGGCGAGCCGCTCGCCGAGTTCGCGACGTTCTGCGCCCTCGCGGAACGCTGCGGCCCCAACTGGCGCCGGTGGCCCGCCGAGTACCGGCGGCCCGACGCGCCGGGTGTGCCCCGCTTCCGGGCCGAGCACGCCGAGCGCCTGGAATTCCACCGGTGGCTCCAGTGGCTCCTCGACGCTCAGCTCGCGCGCGCCTCGGGCGAGCTCGCGGTGATGCACGACCTCCCGATCGGCGTCGACCCGGGCGGCGCCGATGCCTGGGCCTGGCAGGACGTGCTCACGATCGACGTGACGGTCGGCGCCCCACCCGACCGATTCAACACCCAGGGTCAGGATTGGGCGCTGCCGCCGTTCGTGCCTCACCGCCTGGCGGCGGCCGGTTATGAGCCGTTCGTCCAGACCATTCGGGCGGCGTTGCGCCACGCGGGGGGCCTCCGGATCGACCACGTCATGGGCCTCTTCCGACTCTTCTGGATCCCCAAGGGTATGCGCCCGGCCGAGGGCGCCTTCGTCCGCTATCCCGCGGATGACCTCCTCGGCATCGTCGCCCTCGAGAGCCATCGGGCGGGGGCCATGATCGTGGGCGAAGACCTCGGGACCGTGGAGAAAGGCGTGCGGGAGCGCCTGGCCAGCCACGGCATCCTGTCCTATCGCGTGCTCTGGTTCGAGGAGAACCCGCCGTCGCGCTTTCCCGAGCTCGCATTGGGGGCGGTCACCACCCACGACCTCCCGACCGTGGCGGGGCTCTGGACCGGGGCCGACCTCCGGAATCAGCGCGACGTCGGCCTCCACCCCAACGAGGAGGGCACCCGGGGAGTCCGGGCGCGTCTGCGCGCGCTGACCGGACTCCCCGATGACGCCCCGACCGAGGAGGTGATCGAGCGGACGTATCGGCTGCTCGGCCAGGCGCCCTCCGCCATCCTCACGGCGACCCTGGAGGATGCCTGCGCTGTCGACGAGCGCCCCAACATGCCGGGGACCTTCACCGAATGGCCCAACTGGGCCCTGGCCCTCCCCATGGCGCTCGAGACCCTCGAGAGGCAGCTGCTCCCCCACGCCATCGCGGCCGCGCTCCGCCGGCCGACAGGCTCCTAGGTCGAAGACATCCCCGCTGCCGGGCTCCTGTGCTATACTCTCTCCGACCTGCCGGGTGACGCGCCGACGACGGCGCACCGAATCTGGCCTCGCCTCCGATGGGCTCTTCCGCGTGTCCGGGGCGTGAACCACTGCGGAAGAGTCGAGCCCCGGGCGACCGGGGCCCAAGGAGGCGCCACATGGCGTCCAAGCTGTACGTCGGCGGTCTGTCCTATTCCACCAACTCCGAGAGCCTGCGGGAGTACTTCGCCCAGTGCGGCACCGTCGAGTCCGCCACGGTGATCACGGACCGATTCTCGGGCGAGTCCCGCGGCTTCGGCTTCGTGGAGATGGCCACGCAGGCCGAGGCTCAGGCGGCCATCAGCAAGCTGCACGACCAGACCTTCGAGGGCCGGAAGCTGACGGTCAACGTGGCCAAGTCCCCGGGCACCGGTAGCTCGGCTGGCGCCAAGCGCAACGTGCGCTGGTAAGACCCGACGGACGTTGATCCGGAACGGCGCAGGGGATTCCCCCTGCGCCGTTCGCTTTTGTCGGCAGCCCGCGCCCGTGTACGGCCTCCGGCGCTTGACGCGGCCTCGGCGTCCCGCTAGCGTGTTCACGGAGTGCGAGCCCGCGAGATCCGGCGTCCGGTCCCCTGGCGAACGGCCTTTGGCGCGTCATGGGCGCCCGCGAGCGCCTGACCCCGGCCGGCTGAGGAGCCGTCGATGCGCGACGTGATCCGCACCATGTGCCCGATGAATTGCCACCCGACCCTGTGCGGGATGCTGGCGGAGGTGGAGAACGGGCGGCTCCGGGGCGTCGCCGGCGATCCGGACAATCCGGACAGCCGGGGCTTCCTCTGCGTCCGCGGGCAGGCCTCGCGGGAGATCATCGGGAATCCGCGGCGGCTCCTCTTTCCCCTGATCCGCGAGCGGCGGACCGACGACGCCTGGCGCCGGGCGAGCTGGGACGAGGCGCTCGGCCTCATCGTGAGCCGGATGCAGGCGGCGGGGCGGGAGGCCGTGGGGCTCTGGTCGGGACACGGGCTCTTCGCGAACAACTACGGGACGCGGGTCGGCTCGCATCTGCTCCGGCGCCTCGCGAACTTCTACGGCTGCCAGTGGTGGAACCCCACCATGATCTGCTGGGGGCTCGGCGCCTTCGGGATCGGCCTCACGGGGCCGCTCGAGACGAACACCAAGGAGGACATGGGGGCGAACGCCAACCTGGTCCTCCTCTGGGGAGCGAACCTGGCGAGCCAGCCGAACACCGGCCGCCACCTGGCCGCCGCCCGGCGGCGGGGCGCCCATGTCGTCACGATCGACGTCCGGACGACGGAGGCCGCCGGGCAATCAGACGAGGTCTTCCTCCTCAAGCCCGGCACCGACGCGGCGCTCGCCCTGGCGCTGATGAACGTGCTCATCACCGAGGGGCTATGTGACCGGGAATTCGTGGAAAAGCACACGGTCGGCTTCGAGGCGCTGGCGGCGCACGTCCGCGCGCACCCTCCGGGCTGGGCCGCCGCCGTCACGGGGATCCCCGAGGAGCGGATCGTGGGGCTGGCCCGCCGCTACGCGTCCACCCGTCCGGCGATGATCCTGCTGGGCGGCAGCTCCATGCACAAGGGGGCGAACGGCTGGCAGGGCGGGCGCGCCGTCGCCTGCCTCCCGGCCCTCACCGGGAACCTCGGGATCGCGGGTGGGGGATTCGGTCCCCGGCATGGGAGCGCCACCCACGGCCAGGCTCTCAACGACATCATGGCCGTGGAGCGCCGGCCACCGGGAGACTACGTCCCGGACCAGATGCCGCGGATCACCGAGGCGCTGCGGGAGGGCCACGTCCGGGTCCTCCTCCTGTTCGGGACCGACATGCTCTCGTCGTTCGCCGACGCCGAGCGGGTGGCCGAGGGGCTGGCCCGGACGGACCTCCTGGTGAGCCACGACCTCTTCCTCAACGACACCGCGCGCCGCTTCGCCGACGTGATCCTGCCCGCGACGGCCTGGCTCGAGGAGCTCGGCTGCAAGAGCACCAACACCCATCTCTACCTCATGCCGAAGATCCTCGACGCGCCCGGCGAGACGCGGCCGGGCCCCTGGATCATCCGGGAGCTCGGCCGGCGTCTCGGCCTGCCTGCCGACTTCTATCCCTGGGAGAGCGAGGCGGGGGTGCTCGACGCGATCCTGGATCATCCCGCCACCGGGCACGCGACGGTGGCGGCGCTCAGGGCCGAGGACGGCATCCGGCCGCTCCGGATCTCCCACGTGGCACACCCGGACCTCAGGTTCCCCACCCCGTCCGGCAAGATCGAGTTCGAGTCGGAGCGCGCGGCGGAGCTCGGGCTCCCGCCGCTTCCCGTCTACGAGGAGCTCCCGGCCTCCGACCGGTATCCCCTGAGCTTTCGGCAGGGGCGTACGCTGACCCAGTTCCACGGCTTCTATGACCACGGCCAGGCGCTGCCGACGCTGGCCCGCCTCGACCCGGAGCCCGTCCTCTGGATCGCGCCGGCGGATGCCGCCGCCCGCGGGCTCGAGGACGGGGCGCCGATCCGGATCTGGAACGACCGGGGCGAGTTCGCGGCGCGCGCCCGGGTGACCGACCGCGTCCCCCCGGGCACGGTGTGGATGCGAGACGGCTGGACGGGTCTGAACCGGCTCACCTCGGGCGCCCCCAGCCTGCCCGACGCCGCGGTGAACGCGTTCCACTTCTCCGGCGGCCAGGCCGCCTACGACGCGATGGTCGAGGTGGCCGCGGCGCCGCCGGGCGGGACGGCGACGAGCAGGTCGCCCCGGTGAGCGGGGAGCCGGCGGCTCCCACCGAGCCCCCGTTTCGCGCCGAGCACATCGGCAGCCTGCTCCGTCCTCCCGAGCTGTTGGCGGCGCGCCAGGCATTCGAGACGGGAGCGCTCGATGCCGGCGGCCTTCGCCGGGTCGAGGACCGCTGGATCCGGGACGCCGTCGCCCTCCAGGAACGGCTCGGGCTCCGCTCGATCACCGACGGCGAGTATCGGCGGGCGATCTACTTCGGGCACTTTCCGGCCGCCGTCAGCGGCTTCACCGAGATGGAGGCGACGCTGACCTTCGGCGACGACCGGGGTCGGACGCTCCGCTACCGGACGCCGGTGGTCACCGGCCGGCTCCGGCGCCTCCGGGGCATCGCGACCGAGGAGTTCCGGTTCGTGCGCGTGCTGACCACCCGGACGCCGAAGGTGACGTTGCCCAGCCCGTGCTCCCAGCACTACTTCCGATGGCGCGAGGGCGTGTCCGAGGCGGCCTATCCGGACCTCGACGAGTTCTTCGAGGACGTCGCCCGGGTCTACCGCGAGGAGCTGAGCGACCTGGCCGCCCTCGGCGCGACCTACGTCCAGCTCGACGACGTCTCGCTGCCGCTCCTGTGCGATGCGCGGTTACGCGAGGCTTTCCGCGAGCGCGGGTACGACCTCGACGTGATGCTCGGCAAGTACATCGGCGTGGTCAACGCGGCGGTGCGGGACCGGCCGGCGGGACTCACGGTGGGCATGCACCTCTGCCGGGGGAACAATCAGGGGAAGTGGCTGGGGGAGGGCGGCTACGAGGCCGTCGCCGAGCGGATCTTCGCCGGCCTGGCGGTCGACGCCTTCTTCCTGGAGTACGACTCCCCGCGCGCGGGGGGCTTCGCGCCGCTCGCCTCCGTGCCCCGCGACAAGCGCGTGGTGCTGGGGCTGGTGAGCACCAAGTCGCCGGACCTGGAGTCCGCCGACGGTCTGAGGCGGCGGATCGACGAGGCCGCCCGTCTGGTCCCGCTCCCTCGGCTCGGGCTGAGCCCGCAGTGCGGCTTCGCCAGCACCGCCCCCGGCAACCCGCTCACGCCGGCCGACCAGGAGCGGAAGCTCGCGCTCGTGGTCGAGGTCGCCGGGCAGGTCTGGGGATAGATGGATCCGAGGGCTCGCCGGCGCGTCCCGTCGTGCTCGAGCTGACGCGGCTGGGGTTCGGCGGGGCGCCGCTTGGAAACCTCTTCACGGCGGTCGCCGAGGACGACGCCCGGCGCGCGGTCGACGCCGCATATGCGGCCGGCATCCGGTACTTCGACACGGCGCCCCTCTACGGCCACGGCCTGAGTGAGCGGCGACTGGGCGAGGCTCTTCGCGGCCGCCCGCGAGCGAGCTTCGTCCTCTCGACCAAGGTCGGCCGGGTTCTCGAGCCGGGCCGCGCCGAGAGGAGCGCCTACGTCGACGTGCCCCCGTGCGCGCCGCGCTTCGACTACAGCTACGACGGGGCCCTGCGCTCGGTCGAGGCGAGCCTCCGTCGCCTGGGCCTCGACCGCGCCGACATCCTCCTGATCCACGACATCGACGCCTTCACCCACGGCCCGGACGGCCGCGAGGCGCGCTTCCGGGAGGCCATGGCCGGCGCCTACCGGGCGCTCGCCGAGCTGCGGGGGGCCGGTACCGTGCGGGCGATCGGGGTCGGCGTGAACGAGTGGGAGATCTGCCAGCGCTGCCTCGAGGCGGCCGACTTCGACTGCTTCCTGCTGGCCGGGCGCTACTCGCTCCTCGAGCAGGCGCCGCTGGACAGCTTCCTCCCGCTCTGCGTGCGCCGAGGCATCGGGGTGGTCATCGGCGGCCCGTTCAACTCGGGGATCCTGGCCACCGGCGCCGTGCCCGGCGCGCGCTACGACTACAAGCCAGCGCCGCCCGCGATCCTCGAGCGAGCCCGCCGGCTCGAGCGGGTGTGTGCGAGCCACGACGTGCCGCTGGCGGCGGCCGCCCTCCAGTTCCCGCTCTTCCACCCGGCGGTGGCCTCGGTGATCCCGGGTGCCCGCTCGGCGGCCGAGGTCGAGCAGAACGTGGCGCTCCTCGACCATCCCATCCCGCCCGCCTTGTGGCGAGACCTCAAGGCGGAGGGCCTCGTGCGCCCCGACGCCCCGACGCCGGGCGAGTAGCGATCGCCGCGGTTACCGGCTGTCGCCGCCGGCTCCGGCGCCGGCGAGATTGACCGCCTCGGCGCGAATGTCGCTGCCATGACGCCAATCGAGAGCCAAAGCCTTCGAAGCGGCCCCGTGGCGACGCGCCGGATCGACGCGCACCAGCACTTCTGGCGTCTCGACCGCGGGGACTACGGCTGGATCACGCCCGACCGGCCCGCGATCTACCGGGACTTCGGGCCCGGGGACCTCGCCCCGCTGCTGGCCGGCGCCGGCGTCACCGAGACCATCCTCGTCCAGGCGGCGCCGACCGTCGCCGAGACCCGGTTCCTCCTCCACACCGCCCGCGCGACCACCTTCGTCGCCGGCGTCGTCGGCTGGGTGGACATGGCGGCCGCCGACGCCCCGGCGGTGATCGCGGCGCTCGCCGGGGACGAGTACCTCCGCGGCATCCGGCCGATGATCCACGACATCGCCGACCCCGGCTGGATGCTCGGCCGCGCGCTCGAGCCCGCCTTCCGCGCCCTGGTCGAGCTGGACCTCGCCTTCGACGCGCTGGTCAAGCCGCCCCACCTCCCGAACCTCCGCGTGCTGCTCGCCCGCCATCCCGACCTCCGGGTGGTGATCGACCACGGGGCCAAGCCCGACATCGCCCGCTGGGGCGGCGCCCGGGAGGCGCGGGCCGCCTGGGCCGGGGCGATGGCGGAGCTGGCGCGGGAGAGCGGCGTGGCCTGCAAGCTCTCGGGCCTCGTGACCGAGGCGGGGCCGGGGTGGCGCGCGGACGACCTCCGACCGTACGTCGACCACCTCCTCGAGTGCTTCGGCCCGGACCGGCTCCTGTGGGGAAGCGACTGGCCGGTGGTGAACCTGGCCGGCGGCTACGCGGCCTGGTGGGAGGCAGCGGGCGCCTGCCTGGCGGCGCTCGGCCCCGGCGAGCGGGCGAAGATCTTCGGCGAGACCGCCGCGCGCGTTTACCGCGTGTGACGGGATGAGTAGAATAGGACCACGCGGAGGGGTCATGCCCAGAACGCCAGTCGAGCCCCGCTTCGGTCTCGAGTACCTGTCCATCCTGGACGCCGACGGCACCCTCGACGCCGCGCTCGAGCCCGACCTCCCGCCCGACACCCTGCTGAAGCTCTACCGCGCGATGCTGCTCGGCCGCCGCCTGGACGAGCGGATGGTGCGGCTCCAGCGACAGGGGCGGATCGGGACCTTCCCGCCGATCAAGGGGCAAGAGGCCGCGCAGATCGGGAGCGTGGCCGTGCTGCGCCCGACGGACTGGATGGTGCCGTCGTTCCGCGAGACCGCGGCCATGCTGTGGCGGGGCTGGCCCATCGAGCAGCTGCTGCTCCTGTTCGCGGGGCGCCTCGAAGGCGGCCGGCCGGGGCCCCACCAGCAGGACCTCCCGATCACGATCCCCGTCGCCACCCAGCTCCCGCACGCCGTCGGCCTGGCCTACGCGGCGCAGTACCGCGAGGAGGACGTCGTGGTCATGGCGTACTTCGGTGACGGGGCCACGTCCGAGGGCGACTTTCACGAAGCGCTCAACTTCGCCGGCGTCTGGCACGTGCCGGTCGTCTTCATGTGCCAGAACAACCAGTGGGCCATCTCGGTGCCGCTCAAGAAGCAGACCCATTCGCGCACGCTGGCCCAGAAGGCGCTCGCCTACGGCTTTCCGGGCCTCCAGGTGGACGGCAACGACGTGCTGGCCGTGTACGCGGCCAGTCGCGAGGCGGTGGAGCGCGCGCGGGCCGGCGACGGACCGACCCTCATCGAGTGCGTGACCTACCGCCTGGGCGTCCACACCACGGCCGACGACCCGAGCCGGTATCGCTCGGAGGGAGAGGTGAAGGAGTGGGAGCGCAAGGATCCGCTCACCCGCTTCCGCGTCCACCTCCAGCGGAAGCACCTGCTGGAGGACGGGCTCGAGCAGCAGGTCGACGCGGAGATCGCCCGGGCCGTCGAGCGCTTCGAGGCCGCACCGCCCGCCGACCCGCTGACGATGTTCGATCACGTCTACGGCGAGCGCCCCCCGCATCTCGAGGCGCAGCGGGCGGAGCTGGCGAGGCGGCTCGAGGAGGCCGAGGGCCGGGCCGCGGCGGCTCCACCGGGCGAAGCCGAGCCCTCGCCACCGCCGATGCGCGGCCAGCGGAACACGAGCCGATGGGCCGGCTGAACATGGTGCAGGCGCTCAACCTCGCCCTGCTCCAGGAGATGGAGCGCGACGGCGACGTGCTCATCCTGGGGGAGGACGTCGGCGTGGACGGCGGCGTGTTCCGCGTCACCGAGGGCCTCCACACCAAGTTCGGCGGCAAGCGCGTGATCGACAGCCCGCTCGCGGAATCGGCCATCGTCGGCACCGCGGTCGGCATGGCGCTCTACGGGCTGAAGCCGGTGTGCGAGATCCAGTTCTCGGGCTTCGCCTTCCAGGGCTTTCACCAGATCGAGAACCACGTCGCCCGCTACCGCATGCGCTCGCAGGGACGCTTCCACTGCCAGCTCGTCGTGCGCATGCCTTACGGCGGCGGCGTCCGGGCCCTCGAGCACCACTCGGAGAGCGAGGAGCAGTTCTACGCGCACATCCCGGGGCTGAAGATGGTCATCCCCTCGGGCCCGCGCAGCGCCCGTGCTCTGCTCGTGAGCGCCATTCGGGACCCGGATCCGGTTATCTTCTTCGAGCCGAAAGCGCTGTACCACGCGGCGAAGGAGGACGTGCCGGATGAGATCGAGACGCTGCCGATCGGCCCCGCCCGGGTGGCGCGCGAGGGTCGCGACGTGACGCTGGTGGCCTACGGCGCCATGCTGGCCGTGGCGGGCGAGGTGGCGCGGGTGCTCCACGACGAGGATGGCGTCGAGGCGGAGGTCGTCGACCTCCTCACGCTGGCGCCGCTCGATCGGGAGACGCTCGCCGCGTCGGTCCGCAAGACCGGGCGCGCCGTCGTCGTCCACGAGGCGCCCCGAAGCTTCGGGGCCGGCGCCGAGATCGCCACCAGCATCATGGAGGGCGCCTTCCTCTCGCTCCAGGCGCCGATCCGGCGCGTCACGGCCTACGACGTGCCGTTCGTCGGGTCCGCCCGGGAGCGGGCGAACCTGCCCGATGCGGCCCGCGTGCTCGACGCCGCGCGCGAGACGCTGGCGTTCTGAGGCCCTCGAGCAGCGGGCCGGGCGGGGATTTGCATCGGGAGCCGAACCGCGGCACGATGACGTTACGTTGACCGCTCCGGACGCGACGCCGTGCGTCCCCCGAGGAGCCGAGGATGCGCTACCGACGTCTGGGTTCCCGCTACACGATGATCGTGGCTGCCGGACCGCTGGCCTCGATCAGCGAGTTCTGGCACCTCCCGCGCCTGACCCCGAGGCTGGCGGAGCCGCGGTGGCGGCCCGAAACCGATGTCGTCGAGACGGCGGAGGCCATCACGGTGACGGCGGCGGTGGCGGGGATCGATCCGGACACCACCGACGTCCTGCTGTTCGAGGACGCCCTGGTCATCGAGGGTCGGCGATTTCTCCGGTGCGACGAGGACGGCGTGTATCGGGTGGCGCAGATCCGGCAGGGTCCGTTCCGCGTCGAGGTGTCGCTGCCGGTCGCCATCGATCCAGAGGGCGTCGACGTGCGCTACGAGCAGGGGCTTCTGACGATCCGGCTGCCGAAGCTCGGCGGGAGGTGAGGGAATGGCAGTGGATGCTCAGCCGGCCCAGTCGGCTCAGCCGACCCAGACGGCCCAGCCGGACGCGGTCCGGATCCCCGATGTCCTCCCGGTCCTGCCGCTGCGCGGCACGATGGTCTTCCCGCTGGCCGTCGTCCCTCTCGCCGTCGGCCAGCCTCGCTCGGTGCGGCTCATCGACGACGTGATGCGCCGCGACCGTCTGCTCGGGCTGGTGGCGCAGCGCGACCAGTCGATCGAGCAGGCCGGGCCCGACGACCTCTACCGGGTCGGCACGGCGGCGGTGATCCACCAGCTCGCGCGTCTGCCGGACGGCAGCCTGCGGGTGGTCGTCCAGGGGGTCGAGCGCGTGCGCCTCCTGGAGTTCGCCAGCACGGACCCCTACCTCGTCGCGCGCGCCGAGCCGGCGCCGGACCGGATGGTCCCCAGCACCCAGCTCGACGCCCTCCGCCGCGCGGCCGTGGATCTCTTCCGCCAGCTGGTCGGCCTGGCCGGGGATCTGCCCGACGAGCTGGCCGTTGCGGCGGAGAACCTCACCGATCCCCGCCAGGTCGCCTATCTCATCGGGACCGTCGCGCCCTTCGAGATCCCCCTGCGCCAGGAGGTCCTCGAGCTGGACCCCGTGGACGCCAAGCTGCGCCGGCTGGTGGATCTGCTCCAGCGCGAGCTGGCGGTGCGCGAGCTGGGGCGCAAGATCACCACCGAAACCCAGGAGCGGCTGTCGAAGACTCAGCGGGAGTTCTACCTGCGCGAGCAGCTGCGCTCCATCCAGAAGGAGCTCGGCGAAAACGAGGAGGGCGGCGGGGAGACGGCGGAGCTGCGCCGCCGGGTCGAGGCGGCCGGTCTCCCCGAGGAGGCGCGGCGCGAGGCGGAGCGCGAGCTGGCCCGCCTCGCCAGCATCCCGTCCGCCTCGCCCGAGCACGGGATCGTCCACACCTACCTCGAATGGCTGGCGAGCCTGCCCTGGAACGCGCTGAGCGGCGGGACGATCGACCTGGAGCGGACGCGCCAGGTGCTCGACGAAGACCACTACGATCTCGACAAGATCAAGGAGCGCATCGTGGAGTACCTCGCGGTGAAGAAGCTCCGCGAGGAGCGAGCCGCGCAAGCCGGGGAGGCGAACCGGCCCGGGGCCGGGGGACCGCCGGCCGCGCCGCCGCCGGTGGCCGCGGCCCCCCAGGTGACCGGCGACGGGCCGGCGCGGGAGCCGATCCTCTGTTTCGTCGGCCCACCGGGCGTCGGCAAGACGAGCCTGGGTCAATCGATCGCCCGCGCGCTGGGGCGGAAGTTCGTCCGGATGTCCCTCGGCGGCCTCCACGACGAAGCCGAGGTGCGCGGCCACCGGCGGACCTACATCGGGGCCCTCCCGGGCCGGATCATCCAGGGCATCCGGCGCGCCGAGACGCGGGACCCGGTCTTCATGCTGGACGAGATCGACAAGGTGGGCCACGACTGGCGGGGCGACCCGTCCTCGGCCTTGCTCGAGGTGCTCGATCCCGCGCAGAACAACACTTTCGTGGATACCTACCTCGGGGTGCCGTTCGATCTCTCGCAAGTGCTCTTCATCACGACGGCCAACACGCTCGACACCATCCCGGCCCCGCTGCGCGACCGGATGGAGATCCTCCAGCTCGCCGGCTACACCGAGGAGGAGAAGATCCGGATCGCCCAGGAGTACCTCGTCCCCAAGCAGCGCGCGGCCCACGGCCTCTTGCCCGAGGAGCTCGTCTTCGAGCCCGACGCCCTCCGGCGGATCATCCGTGGCTACACGCGCGAGGCGGGAGTCCGGAGCCTCGACCGCGAGATCGCCGCCGTCGCCCGCAAGGTGGCCATGCGGCTGGTCTCGCGGCAGGGCGGGCGGACGCTGGTCACCCCGGACGCCGTCGAGGACTTCCTCGGGCGCCCGCGCTTCTTCGACGAGGCCCCGGAGCGGACCGACCGGGCAGGTGTGGCGACGGGCCTCGCCTGGACGCCGACCGGCGGCGACGTCCTGTTCGTCGAGGCGACCATGATGCCGAGCCGCGAGGAGCAGCTGGTCCTGACCGGCATGCTCGGCGACGTCATGCGGGAAAGCGCGCAGGCGGCGCTGTCGTACGTCCGCTCCGACGCCGAGCGGCTCGGGATCGACCCCCGGCTCTTCGAGGGCAAGACGGTCCACGTCCACGTGCCGGCCGGGGCGATTCCGAAGGACGGGCCCTCGGCGGGCGTCACCATCATGACCGCGCTCGCCTCGCTGGCCGCGGGGCGTCCGGTGCGGAGCGACCTGGCGATGACCGGCGAGATCACCCTGCGCGGGAAGGTGCTCCCGGTCGGGGGGATCAAGGAGAAGGTGCTGGCCGCCCATCGGAGCGGAATCAAGCGGGTGATGCTCCCCCAGCGGAACGCGCGGGACCTGGAGGACATCGCCCCCGAGCTGCGGCGCGAGCTCGAGTTCGTCTTCGTCGACACTGCCGACGAGGTGCTGGCCCACGCGCTGTCCCCGGACGGGCGCGAGGCCGGCCGCGAGCGCCCGGCCTCGCGGGCAGCCGAGGGCGAGCGGGCGTCGCTCAGTCCCCGGCCGCCTCCGCCCTGACGATCGGCGCGGGCGTCGGTGGTCCTACTCCTCCACGACCTCGCCGTCCCACTCGATGGCGATGCCCCGGCGGACGGACTGGGAGGCCGGGCAGCCCTGCTCGTGGATCTGAATGGCCCGCAAGGCCTCGTCTCGCTTGCCCGGCGGGACCTTCACCGAATAATGGACCTTGATCCGGGTGATCAGCGGCTTGCCATCGACGTTCTCGATGAAGCCTTCCACCTCCGAGGACAGGCGATCGGGCTGCGTCGGGATCTTGCGCGCCGCTAGCGCCCCGGCTAGCGTCCCCGTCATTCACCCCGCGACGGCGGCGACGATGTGGTCGAGGGTCGTGGGCAACTCCTCCTCGGGCTCCACCCCGTAGAACTTCTTGATGCCGCCGTGGACGCCGTAGCGGACCGGGTCGGGAAACTTCTCGATGTAGGCGCGGCGGACCGGGCCCTTGTCCTTGACGATCCGGACCTTGGAGACATGAATGAGGTCGCCCATGGGTCTTCCTCCTGTTCGGTGACGCTCTGATCCGGTGCCGACAGGCCAGGCAGACTGGCCTCCGCATTTTGGATGCGGACCCACCTCCGGCGGATTCGACGCGGTCGCCCCCGAGATGCTCAGTGCCCGGACGCCCCCGCCCTGACGGCGGGCGCGGGCAGGCCTTCGATCAGGATGTTGAGGCAGGCGGGACGCCCCGAGCCGAGCGCGCGCTCGAGCGCCGGCTCGAGGTCCTGGGGGTGCTCGACGAATTCCCCGTGACCCCCCAGCGCGTCCACCAGCCGGTCGTAGCGCGAGGGGAGCAGGGTGCAACCGACCGCGCGCTCGGGCCCGTACTGCCGGAGCTGGAGCTGGTGCTCGGCATTCCAGCGGGCGTCGTTTCCGACGATGGCGACGATGGGCAGCGCGTAGCGCAGGGCGGTGTCGAACTCGAGCGCGTGATAGCCGAAGGTCCCGTCCCCGAGCGTGACGAGCACGGGCCGGTCGGGGCAGGCGAGCCGGGCGCCGAGCGCCAGCGACAGCCCGCTCCCGATGGAGCCGGAGAGCCCGTTGATGAGGCGGTGAGGGGCGTCGAGTGCCGCCTGGGCCCACTGGCCGAACTCGCCTCCGTCGCTCACGAACACGGCGCCGGCGGCCAGCTTCGGCTGAAGCGCCGCGCAGACGCGGAGGGGGTGGATCGGCTGGCGGGAGGAGCGCCCCAGCTCGGCCCACTCGGCCGGCTCTGCCCGGCGCGCCGCCTCCACCTCCCGCGCCCACGAGCTCGCCGGCCACGCGCGCTCTCGCGCCGCGGCCGTGAGCTGCCGCACGAAAGCCGACGGATCCGCGAGGACGCCCAGGGCGATGCGAAAGGGCGGGCGCCCTGCCTCGGAGTCCACCTGGACGAATCGGCAGCCCGTCGCGAGCGGCGGCGCCTCGCCGAACCGGAGCGAGTAGTCGAGCCGCTTCCCGAGCAGGAGGACGACGTCGGCCTCGCCGAGGCAGGTCCCCGCCGCGCGGAGCGCCGGGTCGTTGACGCCCCGTGGGCTCTCCATGAGGAGCGCCGGGATGCCGGTGACCTCCGTGAGACGGTCGACGTCGGCCCGGCGCTGCGGTCGCCCCATGGCGGGTCCGAGGAGGACCAGCGGGCGCGTGGCCGCGGCCAGGAGATCGAGCGCCGCCCGGATGGCCGCGTCGGCGACGGGCGTCTCGGCCGATCGCGCGACGCCAGCATCCCGGGGGGTCGCCTCGACGCGGGCCTCCAGCACGTCCCCGGGAAGGCTCAGGTGGACCGGGCCGGGCCGTCCGGCGCGGGCCAGGGCCAGGGCGGCCCTCACCTCGTCGCCGAGACGCGCCGGATCGTCGACCCGCCAGGCCGCCTTCGTGACGGCGCGGGCGGTGCCCACCTGGTCGACCTCCTGGAAGGCGCCCCGGCCGAGCTCTCCGCGCGGGGCGTGGCCGCTCAAGAGCACGACCGGCGACTCCGCCATGCGCGCGGTGTAGAGCGCCGACAGCGCGTTGAGGTGCCCCGGACCGGCGGTGACGAGCGCCACCCCGGGGTCCTCCGTCAGCCGCCCCCAGCCGTCGGCCATGTGGACCGCCGCCGCCTCGTGGCGGGTGTGGATGAGCCCGATGTCGCGTCCCACGGTCGCGTCATAGACGGGCAAGATCTGGTTGCCGGAAAGGGTGAAGAGATGCCGCACGCCGGCCGTGACCAGCGCCTCGACCAGGAGCTCGGCGCCCGTGGGCGGCATCAGGGGTCGCAGGCGATCGTCAGGCCTTCCCTTAGATCATCGGGCCGGATCGGAAGCTGCCGGACGCGCGTGCCGGTGAGAGAGATCATGGGCACCTCCTGAACGCGGGCCCGTTGAGGATGGCCAGGTTGGTACGGGGCGAGTATACCCGAATCGGCGATTCCCTTGCGCCTGGTCGCGCCGCGGGTCAGGCGTGATCTGGTGCGGCCGAGCCGTGGGGGATTATCATCTCTCCTGTGTCGCCGGAGAGGCCGTCGCCCCACGCCCGCTGAGCCAGGAGGGCCCGCCATGAAGAGATTCCTCCGAGTGATCGCCGCCGTCACCCTGGGCCTGGCCTGCGCGGTCCCGGCCGTGGCCCAGACCGCCATCGACATCAAGATCGGCGCCGGCCCGGCCAGCGACCACGCCCCCGGCTTCGTGGGGATCGAGCGCGGCATCTTCGCCAGGCACGGCCTGAACGCGAAGATCATCATGTACCCGACGGGCGTGGAGATGATCAACGGGCTCATGGCCGGCGCCCAGGACGTGAACCTCATGGGCTCGATTCCCTTCCTGGCGGCCATCTCGAACGGGGTGCCGCTCGTCCTGATCGCGCACCTCCACGGCGACCCGCTCCGGCCCGACTACTCGACCGGCCACTCGATCGTGGCCGGACCCGGGACCGGCATCCAGAAGGGCGAGATCAAGGCCCTCAAGGGGAAGCGCATCGGCCTGCCGCGAGGCACCGGCGCCGAGGGCTACCTGCTGGGGCACCTCCGGAGCAACGGCATGCGCGCCGACGACGTGAAGCTCGTCAACGTGAAGCCGGCGGACATCCCCACCGCGCTGGCCCGACGCGACGTCGACGCCATCGCCATCTGGGAGCCGTGGCCGAGCACGGCGGTCGTCAACGTGCCGGGGTCGTTGCGCGTCGTCGACGGCGGCTGCCCGACCTGCTACATCCCGGCGGCCATCCTGACGAACCGGGACACCGCGGCGAAGAAGCCGGAAGCCCTCCGCCGCTTCATGGTCGCCTTCGCCGAGTCTCAGCAGTGGGTCCGGCAGAACTTCGACGCGGCTGCCGAGATCGTGACGCGCTGGATCCCCGGCATCGACCTGGCCGTCATGAAGGAGGCGATCCGCCAGGCGGGCTACGACCACCGGATCTCCCGGTACACGGTCGAGGGTTACGTCAAGACGACCATCCCCACCCTGCTGGCCGGGGGCCAGCTGAAGAATGCCTTCGATCCCTCGCCGTTCATCGATCCGCAGTTCTATCTCTACGCGGAGAAGAGCTCTCCGCAGTTCTACGCGGACCTGCCGCCGATCCCGCCCGCGATCCGCGTCCAGCCCTGAGGCGGGACGTCGGTGGCGGCGCCGAAGGTCGTGATGCGGGGGCTCTCCGTCGACTACGTCAACGAGGAGCGCGGCGAGCGCCACCGGGCGATCGAGTCCCTGACCCTCGACCTCTACGCGAACGAGTTCCTGTGCGTGGTCGGGCCCAGCGGGTGCGGGAAATCGACGCTGATCGCGGCCATCGCCGGCTTCCTGGAGCCGGCCGGCGGCGAGCTCCTGATGGACGGGCGGCGGATCGCGGGGCCGGGCGCCGACCGGGGCGTCGTGTTCCAGGAGTACGCGCTCTTGCCCTGGAAGAAGGTGATCGACAACGTGGCCCTCGGCCTCAAGCTCCGCGGCCTTCCCCGGGCCCGGCGGCACGAGATCGCCCGGGGATTCCTCCGGCTCACCAACCTGACCGATGCCGCCGAGAAGTACCCCCACGAGCTGTCGGGTGGCATGAAGCAGCGGGTCGCCGTCGCCCGCACGCTCGCCAACCAGCCGGAGATCATGCTGATGGACGAGCCGTTCGCGGCGGTCGACGCGCAGACCCGGATGACGCTGCAGGAGGAGCTGGTCCGGATCTGGGAGCGCTCGCAGGTCACCGTGCTCTTCGTGACCCACAGCGTGGAAGAGGCGGTGTTCCTGGCCGACCGGGTGGCGGTGCTGACCTCCGGACCGGGACGCCTCAAGGCCGTGATCCCGGTCAACATCCCGCGCGGCGAGCGGACCTGGGCGAAGCTCCCGAACGACCCGGAGTACGTCGCCCTCCGCGACCGGGTCCTCGAGCTCGTCCGGGCGGACCTCGGGGAGACCGTGTGACCATCGCGCGCGTGCGAGCGGTCATCCGGCAGCGCCCGGTGTGGGTGACCGCGTGGCTGCTCCTCGCGCTCCTCACGTTCCAGGCCTGGTCGGCCTGGGCCGGGGCCGCCAAGCTGCGGGCGGCGGGACTGGCCACGGTCGATCGGCCGGTCCACGTCGAGCTGATCCTCGGCATCGCCCCCGAGCCGTTCCACGTGGCGATCTTCCAGGAGGCCGGGCGCCTGATCGCGGTCCAAGGCCGGAGCGTGTTCCTCATGGACGTGCCTCCCGAGGCGCTCCACGACCTCGCCGCGCGCTACTGGGTCCGGGCGGTGCGGCCGTGGGCGGGACGCTGAGATAGCGGCCTCCGGCGCGCCTCCGCCGCCCGGCGCCTCGATCGCGCTCCCGCCGGGCCGCCCGGCCGGGTGGCGCGTCGGGGCGGGGCGCCTCCTCCGGAGCACACTGGGCCTGCTTCTCGTCCTCGGGCTCTGGCAGCTCTCGGTGCCGCTGGTGGGGCTCTCCGAGTTCTTCTATCCTTCGCCCCAGCGGGTTGCGCGCGCCTTCGGTGAGCTGATCCAGAAGGGGATCCTGCCGGTCTACGTCCGCGACAGCCTCGTCCGCTACGCGGCGAGCATCGCCATCGGCGTCGTCATCGGCGTGGTCCTGGGCGTGGCGGTCGGTCTCAACCGGCTCCTCGCCCGCCTCCTCGGTCCGTTCGTCAACTTTCTCTACGCCATCGTGGAAGGCGCCTGGATCCCGCTCTTCGTCGTCTGGTGGGGGTACGGGGTCGAGGTGATCGTGGTGCTACTCGTCTACATCGTCTTCTTCCCGATGTTCTTCAACACCATGGTCGCCGTCCGGACCGTGCCCCAGGCCTACGTGAACGCGGTGCGGGCCCTGGGGGCCTCTCGCTGGCAGGTGGTGGCGGAGGTGATCGTGCCGGCGGCGCTCCCCGGCATCATCACGGGCTTCCGGGTGGGGGCCGGCTTCGCCTTCCGCGGGCTCATCTTCGCCGAGATGCTGGCGGCCAAGACGGGCGTCGGCTACCTGATCTACGAAGGGGTGTCGAACCAGCACACGGCCCGCACCATCGTGGGGATGGTCTGCATGGGCGTCATGTGGCTCTTCATCGATCGAGTGTACCTGAAGCCCTTCGAGCAGGTGACGATCGAGCGCTGGGGTCTGCTGGTGACGCCGGAAGGGCAGGGATGAGAGCGGCGGCCAGGTTTCCGGGCCTGGCGACGAGCCGGGCGATCGGGCTCGCTCCGTTCGTCGTGGTGATCGCCGCCTGGCTCGTGGTGCCGATGACGCTCACGTACCCGCGCTACGTGCTCCCCCCGGTGGCCGACCTCGGTGGCCGGCTGATTCAGTCGCTCGGGGACGGGAGCCTGCTCCGGCACACCGCCCACAGCCTTCTCCGGCTTCTCGCCGGATTCCTGGTGGGGAACGCCCTGGCGATCCCGCTCGGCATCGCGATCGCGCTGAACCGTCGGGTCGCGGACCTCCTGCGGCCGGTCCTCACCTTCCTGCAGTCGATCGCCGGCATCGCCTGGATCCCGCTGGCCATCGTCTGGTTCGGGATCGGGGACGGGGCGGTCGTGTTCGTCATCGCCAACATCATCTTCTTCAGCGTGATCTACAACACCGTGATCGGCGTCCAGACCATCCCGCGGCTGCTCCGGCGCGCGGTCCAGAGTCACGGGGGCCAGGGCTTTCAGATCTTCACGGAGCTGATCCTGCCGGGGGCGCTGGTCCAGATCATCCTGGGGCTTCGGACCTCGGTCGCCCTCGGATGGCGGGCGCTGGTGGCGGCCGAGATGCTGGCCGGCGCCAGCGGGCTCGGCTACATGACGATCGAAGCCGTCCAGTGGTACAAGACGGACGTGGTGCTCCTCGGCATGATCCTGATCGGGCTCCTGTGGCTCGCCCTGGACCGCCTCCTCTTCGTGCCGCTGGAGCGGGCCACGGTACTGCGGTGGGGCATCGTCCAGCGTTGAGCGGCGCCCGAGCCGCTCCGAGGGCTCAGCGGCTCAGACGCCGCGCCCGGGGAGCGGAGAGAGCTCGACGTCGAGCGTCGTCACGCGACGCAGCTCGCGGCGATACATCGCATCGTCGAACGGCCGCCCGCGATGCATCGTGGCGCGGTTGTCCCAGATCACCAGGTCGCCGACGCGCCAGGAATGGCGGTAGACGAACTCCGGCTGGGTCGCGTGCTCCATCAGGTCGCGCAGGAGGAGCCGCCCCTCGGGCACCGGCCAGTCGATGATCCTCGACGCGTGCGACGCGAGGTAGAGGGATCGGCGAGACGAGCGCGGGATCGTTCGCACGAGCGGGTGGACCGCGCCTCTGAGCGCCTCTTGCTCGTCGGGGGAGAACTCGAAGCCGAGCATCTGGCGCGAGTGTGCGATCGAGTGGTGGACGCGGAGACCCTCGAGGTGCGCCTTCATGTCGGCGGGAAGCGCGTCGTAGGCGGCGCGCATGTCCGCGAATTCCGTATCGGCCCCGGTGGGCGGGACGACCTTGGCCGAGAGCATGGAGTAGCGTCCCGGCGGATCTTGAAACGACGCGTCGGTGTGCCACAGGCGATTCCCCAGCCCGTACATCCGGCGGCGATTGTCGGACTTCATGATCTCGCCGCTCTCGTCGAGGTTGGAGATGTCGGCCAGCGCCTCGTTCCCGAGGCGGCTCTTCTGCAGGACGCTGCTGCCGGTCTTGGAGTGGAGCTGACCGTCGAGGCGCTGCGCGAACGCGAGGTGTTCGTCGTCCGTGAACGGCTGATCCCGGAAGACGAGCACGGCGTGTTCGTCCATCCCGGCCCGAATCTCGGTGAGGGTCCCGGGATCGTGAACCCGGCGGAGATCGATCGGGCTCACCTCGGCGACGAAGTGCGGGTGGAGCCGTCGGAACATCAGGGCCATGCGCGTCTCCTCGGTTACTTGATGATCCTACACTCGATCAGGTGTCAGCCGGCTCCAGCCAGTTGTCCTCCATCCGGAGCGGCCACCGGTGAGCGTCGGGCGGCCAAACCACCCGGGCCCAGGCGGCCAGGAG
>DASYQW010000065.1 GCA_036005065.1 Candidatus Methylomirabilota bacterium
GAAGCTCACGGACGCAGGCCTCCAGCGTGCGGCGGCGGGCCACGTCGTCGTCGATCTGGAGCACCATCGCCCCGTAGGCCGCCATGAAGACCTTCATCGTCCAGGGCACCCGCCCGAAGGTGAAGACCACCGCCGGCAGGCCCGCCTTCGCCGCATGGGCGGCGGTGGCCGCGCCCTGGTTGCCGGTCGAGGAGTCCAGCACGACCCGCGCCCCGGCCTCGACCGCTTTTGACACGGCGACCGCGGCCAGCCGGTCCTTGAACGACCAGGTGGGGTTGCGGGTCTCGTCCTTGGCGTACAGGCGGGCCAGGCCATAGCGGCTGGCCAGCCGCGGCAGCTCGGTCAACGGCGTGCCGCCTTCTCCGAGTGCCACGCGCCGTCCCGGGTCCACCGGCAGCAACTCGCCGTAGCGCCACATGTCCCACGGGCGTCCGGCGAGGCTGCCGCGCGTGAGGGTCCGCGCCGCGGCGGCCTCGTCGTAGCGCGGCCAGAGGTTGACACCGAGGCCGGCAGGCCGGCAGGCCGGGCAGCCGTCGAAGAGCGGCTCGGCGGCGTATTCGGCCCCGCAGCGGGGACAGGTCAGCCCGATGACCACGCCCATCGGCTCATCTCATGGGGACGGAGAGAGCAGCCATCGCTGGAAGAAGGCGCAGCAGTCGGCGGCAACGGTATGCTGCACGTCGCGTCGGTCCACCCCCGGCGGGTCGGTATAAATGGCTCGCAGGGTGCCATCCGGGTCGAAGCGGCTTTCCTGACCGGGGCGCAGGGCGGCGTGGAAGACAAAATGTCCGGTCGGAGGCGGAAGAACCATGAGCTCGGATCCGGCAATGGAACGGGCGTAATGCAGGGCGTTGGTTTCGGGGACCAGCATCTCGTCATTCTTGCCAACCACGATGCGCAGCGGACGGTGAATTCTGGCTAAGTCTTGCGGCTCGAATGCCCAGCCCAAGGAGGGCGCCATCAGGTAGAAGGCGCGGATGCGAGGGTCCGAGTGGTCGGCGGCGGCCGCCTTGAAGTCGGTGGTCTCCATCAAGCGTCGATAGATGGGGGAATCCACGGGGGGGAACTCGTCGGGCGGCGCCCAGCGAGGCCCGGGATTGGCAGTCCGCCGGTAGGCCGATGCCCGCCCGCCGGCAAGCCAGATACCGGTTCCTCCACCCAGCGAGAAGCCGGCCATGCCCACTTTCCGCGAATCGATAGACCGCCGACCATCATCCGACTGAAGGAGGTAGGTGAGCACGAACCGCAGGTCCTCGGCCCGCTGCCAGTGGTCCATGTGGGGAGTCTTGAAGGTCGGATCGAGATGCTGCGGGGCAGCGACCGCAAATCCGCAGCGAACCAGGCGGTCGGCCAGCCAAGCGAGCGATTCGGGCCGGCTGGTGAGTCCATGGGAGAGAAGGATCAGGGAGCGGCGACCGGGGACCGGTGACGCGTCCTCGACCCGCGCGGACTGTACGTAGAGGCTGTCCGGGATGGTGGCTTTCCCGCCCGGCGGCGCCGGGTACCACAGCTCGAACGTCAAGGTTCGCTGGCGGGCAGCGTCCGTTAGCTGAACGTGGCGGTGTCCGAGAACCGGGTCCCCGGCACGAAGCGGGACCGCCAGGACGGCCAGCAGAAGCAGCGTCAGAGTAGCGACAGGCGTCGACAACACGCTCGATGGTGGCCTGCTCGCCTGCCCGCGTCTTTTCCCGGCGGTCACCGCCCCGCTTTGTTGGCGGCGAACACCGAGGCGATCTCGAACAGCATGTGGGCGGCCGTGATCGAGGTGATGTCGTTGGTATCGCACGGAGGCGAGACCTCGACGAGATCGGCGCCGACCAGGTTGAGCCCCACCAGGCCCCGGATGATCTGCATGACCTGCCAGTTGGTCAGCCCCCCGATCTCCGGGACCCCGGTGCCCGGCGCACAGGACGGATCCATCCCGTCGATGTCGAAGGTGAAGTAGAGCGGGGCGCCGCCGACGATCTCGCGGATCTCGGCGACCACGTCGTCCATCGGCCGCCGATGAATCTCGTGGGCCGGCATCATCCGGTAGTGCTCCGTCGACCACTGGAGGTCGTCGGGATAGAAGAGACTGCCGCGAATGCCGAGCTGGACGACCTTCTCGGGGATGATCAGTCCCGCCTCGTGGGCCCGGCGGAACGTCGTGGCGTGGGTCAGCTTGTGGGCGAACTGGGTGTCGTGGGTATCGGTGTGGGCGTCGATGTGGACGATGGCCAGCGGCCCCTGATGCCGCGCGACCGCCCGCAGGATCGGGAACGTGATGCTGTGGTCTCCGCCGACGGCGATCGCCTTGCAGCCGTGGGCGTAGATGGCGTCGAACTCCTCGGTGATCCACTCGAACGTCCGCTCGATCTCGAACGGCGTGGTCCGCACGTCGCCGTAGTCCGCGATCCGGATCTGCTTGTGGACGGTGAGGTCGTAGATCGGATGGTGGATGCGCACCTGACTGGAGGCGTTCCGGATGGCCCGGGGCGCCAGGCGCGCTCCGACGCGATAGCCGGCGGCGGTGTCGAACGGCACCCCGACGAAGGCCACGTCCAAATCCCGCGTCTCGCGAAGGTGGGGCAGGCGCATGAAGGTGGCGATGCCCGAGTAGCGCGGATACACCATGCTGTCGATCGGTTCCGGGTAGCTCATGTCATCTCCTCCGAGAGTGGGTCGAGGGAACCTTCACCGCACGCCCGGCATAGCGAGCGTGGCGGCTCAGAGGCTCCAGCCGATGAGGAACGACGCACCGAGGTAGAAGAGCGCTTCGAGGTAGCCCACGCCGACGTTGGGGATCTCCTGCTCCACCACCTCCTGGTGGATGGTCACCCCGGGCAGCAGCACCCAGTCGGTCAGCTGGCGGGCGGCGAAGAGGAGGATCAGGCCGGCCAGGGCGTACCCGGTGGCCGCCGTGAAGGCCGGGGTCCAGCCTTCGAACGGCCCCGAGATCGACATGCGGAGCACGTTCGCCATGGCGACGAACACCCCGGCCACGCTCAGCGCGATCGCCTGGTTGCCCCGCCGGATCTCGGCCGCGAACTCGTAGCGCACGAGGCGGAGGAAGGCGGCCGCGGCCAGGGCCAGCAGCATCTGGGCGTACACCCAGAACACCGCGGCGGGCAGCAGGCCCCCCTCGTCGGCCAGGGCCCCCAGCACGAGGAGCGCGTTGGCGATGTGCGAGCCGGCCGCGACGATGCCGCAGGCGAGGTTGCGGCGCTCGAGGATCTCGCGGGCGAAGTCGAGCCCGTGAAAGAGGAGCCGCCGGTTGACGACGGCCGCCACGTTCAGGAGCAGGATGGCCAGGAGACCCCAGCCGGCCACGGCCAGCGCCTCGCGCAGGAGATCCCCGCGCGGCTGACCGGACAGGGGCGCGCCCATCACGATGAGGATGCCGAGGTAGTACGCCCCGAGCGGCACCGCGAAGGCCAGGTTGTCCCGGGCGGTGACCTCCCGGTCGACGCGCGCCGGCGGATTCGCCACGCCATAGGCGAGCTTCCCCACCCAGGCCAGCGCGAAGCTCAGCAGGAGATACGTGACGGCGTTGAGCCCGTAGGTCATGCCCCCTCCCCTCCCGCCGGCCGGCCGCCGACGGCCGCCGCCGGCCGGGCTGCCGGAGGCCGGCCGGCCGCCGGAGTTCGACGGAGGGCCCGGAGCGCCACGTCGGCGAGGCGGTCGTAGAACACGACGTCGCGCGATCCGATCCGCCGGACGTGGCGCCCGCCGAACTTCTCCTTGAAGCGGGAGAAGCGGTCGTAGGGATGGTCCGGACGGCCGGGCGCCACGTAGCCGTAGAAATCGTAGATGCGGTAGCCCTCGCGGGCCGCCTCCCGCAGGATGTGCCAGTGCAGCGCGTAGCTCGCCATCACGTCGGGGAAGAGCGGCAGGTGACCCCCGTAGAGGAACGTCACGGTCCCGCCATGGCGGACCGTCAGCGCCGCCGCCAGCGTCATCCCCTTGTAGCGGGCGAAGGCCAAGCGTCCCATCTCCGGGCACAGAGCCTGGACCAGGTTGATGAAGAAGCTCTTGGGCTCGAGGAGGAAGCCGTGATAGCGCGCGGTCTCCGCCAGCACGCGGTAGAACTCGTGCACGTCGGCGGGGTCCGTCGAGCTCACCACCTCGACGCCCCGGCGCCCGGCCAGCCGCGCGTTGTAGCGGCCCTTCGGCTTCATCCGCGCCAGCATCACGGCGTCGGGCCCCAGGTCGACCTCGAGCGTTTCCTCCGGCACGAGGTCGACCGGCGCCCGCGCCAGGCCGCCCAGGGGCGCCGGCACCGCTTCGAGCCGAGGCTCGACGCGCACCGCCACCGCCCGCTTGCCGGCTGCCGAGGCGAGGAGCGCCTCGAGGAGCGCCCGGAAGGCGGCGGCGGCGCCGGGCGTCTCCCAGTCGAGGACCGGCCCGTCCGGGACGGCGACCAGGCCCCCCTCGGCGGGAGACGGGAACGCGTAGGCGACGGCCCCGCCGCGCAGCGTGGCCCCCTCGAAGATCCCGAGCCGCACGACCGTGTAGCCCTCGAGCTCCTTGAAGCGCGACCACGCCCAGGATTGCATGAAGCCGGCGCCGTGATGGTCCGCCGTCAGCGCGTCCCACGCGGCGCGATGGCGCGCCTCCAGAGGGGCGATCCGTCTCATGAGCGCGGGGCCGGTGTCGCCGGAGGCGAGACGCCGAGCGCCGCGCCGTGACGCTCGACCCAGCGGGCGACGGGGCCGGCGAGGGACTGATCGCGGCCCTGGGTCAGCCGCTGGTTGAGGACGCCGAAGACGAAGCGGTCCTCGTCGGTCAGGGCGGTCGGCGGCGCGACCGGGCGCCGATGGACGCTCCCGTCCGGGTGGACGAGGACGAGCGTCGGATCCTGGTGCGCGTACTGGGCCGGCTCGAGATAGATGCCCGGGGTGACGGGAACCCACCGGGGAGACCGGGTCACCGCCGGCGCGGGCGGTCGCGTCACCCAGACGCCCTTGCCGGTCTCGACCGCCTTCCGGATGGCCTCGAGGCGCGCCAGCTCCGAGATGGCTTCGACCCCCTGCGGCAGCGGCGCCGCCCACCGCACCCACTCCACCCAGCGCCGGTGGTCCTGGATGGCCCGCTCCAGGACGCGGCCCTGGGCGTCGAGATGCACCGGCGCCTCGGCCTCGAGCTCGCGCGGCGGCAGGAGGGCGAGGATCTCGCGGCCGTCGGCGTCGAGCACCCGCACGCGGCCCGGCTCGAGCAGGCACTGGTACCCGGGCGGGGCCGTGGTGCAGGCGAGCGCGCCCGACTCGAGCACCTGGAGCTCCGGCGTGAGGGCGACGAGCGAGGGGATCGTCCGCCGGGTCCCCTGAGGATCGGCGAGGGCGAGGTTGCGCGCCGGATACTCGCGGCCCAGGGGATCGAAGACGCGCCGGGGCTGCCGCGTCGGCGCCCACGCCGGCTCCCCGAGCACGCTCGGGCGGAAGCCGTACGGGATGGGACGCAGGCCCGGAGCCGTGAAATTGAAGCCGTAGAAGGGAAGCGATTCTCCCGAGCTTCCCGACGACGAAGAAGAGCTTCGGGTCCCCGACGAGCTGAAGCCTTTGGCGTACAGGTTGTCCGGGAAGAAGAGGTTCACCAGCAGGAGCACGAGGAGGTAGATGGCGAAGACGCGATAGGCGTGCTCGAGCAGGTCGCGCAGCGACGGCAGGCCGTCCCGGATTCGGGCGCGCAGGGCGCGAAGCTCGCGGACCCAGGCCCGGGGGAGCTCCCCCGCGCGGCGGAGCGCCGTGTCCACAAAGGCCCTCAGATCGAGCTCGCGGAGGAGGGTCTCGGCGTGTTGACTCCAGTCGAGGAGCGCTTCCCGGGTCTGGCCCCGCCGGGAGAGCGGCAGACACCGCAGGAGCTCCTCGAGCGAGCGGCGGCCGGCCGGCTCGTGGAGCCAGCGGGCGAATCCCTGCGCGGCCGTGAGCCGCGGCCCGGGCTCGCCGGGGCCCGGACGGAAGCGGAGGGCTCGCCAGGGGGCGGCCCAGGCGAGGGGCGCGGCGTTGTGGAGGTAGTAGAGGAGCTCGTCGGTTCGGTTCGGCGCCGCCTCCATGGCGCCCCGGGCGGCCGCCGGGACGCGCGTCGCCGCGAGGACGGTCTCCGCCGTGAGCTCGGTGCCCTCCGGCAGCCGGAGGCGGCGGAGCTCGGCCCGAGCGATGGACCGAGGCGAGGCGAAGAGGAAGCCCCAGCGCCCGTAGCCCTCCTCGAGGAAGGACGGGAGCGCGAGCGCGTAGGGCACCGCCCACAACCCGGCGGCGCCGAGCGTCGCCCCCACGCAGCCGAAGCCCTGCGGCGTCAGCTCGGGGGAGACCGCGTTCACACCCAGGAGGCCGGCCGGCCGGAGGGCGGCCCGCGCCTTGCGGAACAACGGCACGCTGAACAGGGCCGCGCCGGCGACGTCGTCGGGGTACGTGAGGTCGTAGATCAGGACGTCGAAGCCTCGGGCGCGCCCCAGGAATTCCCGCGCGTCGAGGACGTGGACGCGCACGCGAGGGTCCCGGAAGGCGCCGCGATTCAGCTCGGCCAGAGGCCCCCGCCCGAGCCGGAGCACCTCGGGATCCCGGTCCACGACGTGAGCCTCTCGGACCTCGGCGACGCGAAGGACTTCGCGCAACGCCAGACCATCGCCGCCGCCGAGGATCAGGACACGAAGCGCTCGCCGCGGCGCCCGGCTCGCCGCCAGGGCTATGGGAAGGAGCGCCAGCGGCTCGTGGTAGAGGCGCTCGTCCCGGGCGTCGAACTGGAGGTCACCGTTCAGGTAGAGCCGGAGATGGCCGCCGCTCGTGTCGAGGAAGACGTGGCTCACGGCGTCACCCTGGGACGGGGCCGGGATCCGTCGCATCTCGGCGTCCTCGGCCCTCGCCGGCGCTCAACGCATGCGGCATACGCCTCGCGCCGGCTCGGGCCTGCGCCCTTGAGCTGCTCGGGCCGCAGCCCGGTCCGGGACCGGACGGCGCCGTCGAGGTCGGGTTCACGGACTCTCCGTGTCGCTGAACGTCAGCAGCACCGCCAGCGCG
The DNA here is from genome assembly GCA_036005065.1 of Candidatus Methylomirabilota bacterium. Taxonomy (NCBI): domain Bacteria; phylum Methylomirabilota (SeqCode); species Candidatus Methylomirabilota bacterium. The sequence continues at coordinate 6,996 of DASYQW010000065.1, forward strand.
GCGCACCCGAGGGCGCCGCCGAGCGCGGCCGGCCCGAGGGCCAGGGCGAGCTGGCCGAGGCTGTGGGGCATGGGGGCGAAGCGGAAATAGTGGAAGAGGCCGAGCACCAGCAGCGGCGCGGCCACGGCGACGAATGCCGCGTAGAGCACGGGCAAGTGGCCCTCGGCCGCCTCCCGCCGCCCGCCGCCCCAGAGGACCACCGCCGGCGCGACGAGGAGAGCCAGGAAGCCCACCGCCCGCGTCTGCGGAGGATACCACCAGAAGACCACGGTCAGCAGCGCCGCCAGGAGGAGGCCGGTGGCGGCCGCGGCCGGCGCGCGGGCGAGCGCGAAGACCCAGCCCCCGAGCAGGGCGAGCGGCAGCGACGCGGAGATCGACTGGTCGAACGGGCGCCCGAGGAAGAAGGGCAGCACGTAGACGATCGGCAGGCACACGGCGGCGGCCAGGAAGGGGTTGAGGCGCCTCCGGAGTGCCGGCGTCTGGCGGGTGGCGGCCGGGCGGGCATCGGCCCGCAGGCCGGATGCGACGAAGGGCGTGGCGCTCGCGGACGCGACTCCGGCGTCTCCCGACGCCGCCGGATCGAGTGTCACCTGGCCGGGCTCGATGTAGCGGCCGTGATAGCAGTCGACGCGGCCGTCGCCCCAGCGCTCGACCGCGAGATTCGTGGCGCGCCCCTCGTCCCAGTAGTCCCACGTGGTCTTGGGGACGCGCTGGCCGGGCTCGTCCTCGTAGGTGCCCTCGGTGGTGTCGACGTGGCGGTAGGTGCCGCCCGCGTACGTCACCGTCTCGGGCGGGGCGGCGTCGCGGTGGCCGGCGACCCACGCGGGCAGGGCCTCGCCCCCGGCGACCGCCACGGCGTCCGAGGAGATATGCCGCGTGAAGAACCACCGGGTGGGCACCCCCTCCTGCACCTCCTTCAGGAGGTAGGCCTCGGTGTCCCCGGTCTCGCAGCACCACTCGGTGACGCGGTATCCCTCGGGGCTCCAGTAGCTCGAGTGGTCGGTGACCTCCCACTCGTGGCCTTCGAAGGAAAGCGTCTGGCCGACGCGAGGGTCGGCGGTCTCGAGCCCGGGGCGTTTCGGCGCGGCCATGCGGTGCTCTCGGGGCCGCAGTCTGTGGGCGGAAGCCCGTCCCTGTCAAGTTTCGGGTGCAGCCGACGCTTGACGCTCGGCGCGCCCTCGGGCTAGCATCGCTCACACCCCACCGAGGAGGATACCGAGATGGCGAAGACCGTCGACGAGCTCCCGCTCCGGGCGCTCTTCGGCCTGGACACCGAGGCCGGCCGCCCGCCCACCGCGCTCTCCGCCAACGCCCGCTACCTTTCGTCACTCGACGGCTTCAACATCAAGCGTCCCTCGATCCCGCCTCGCGTCTTCCTGGACGAGCGCGACCGCGCGCTCGATCCGGCGACCGCGACCGGGCTGATCCCGCTCGACCTGAGCGGCGAGCTCGAGCTCGATGGCCCCGCCACCACGCCGCTGATCCTGGCGCGCTATGCGCGGATCCGGACCGGGGACAGCCTCACCACGGCCTTCACCGCCAGCACCGAGCTGGCGTATGTGATTCGCGGCTCGGGCACGACGACCTTCGGCGCGCGCGGTGGCGAGCCGATCGCCTGGCAGGACGGCGACGCCTTCGGGCTTCCCGGTGGCAGCACGGTCACCCACCGGGCGGCGACCGACGCGGTCCTGTGGGTCGTCACCAACGAGCCCCAGCTCGCCTTCGAGCGCTGCCGGCCCCCGGCGCCGGGCGAGGGATCCATCGCGGCGGTCCACTACCCGGCGGCCGAGATCCGCCGGCAGCTCTACGCCGTCTACCAGGACCCCCGCGGGCAGGCCATGCCCGGCAAGTCGGTGAACTTCGGGAATGCCGCGCTGGAGGGCTCGCGGACGACGACGCCGTCCTTCACGCTGGCGATGAACTCGCTCCTGCCCGGGGAGTCCCAGCGCGCTCACCGCCACAACGCCGTGGCGGTCACGCTGGTCGTGGCCGGGACGGGCTGTTACTCCCTGATCGACGGCGCCCGGGTCGACTGGGAGCCGAGCGCCGCGATGATCACGCCGCCGACGCTCCTGCACTCCCATCACAACGACGGCGACGCGCTGGCGCTCTTCCTCATCGTCCAGGACGGCGGCCTCTACTATCACTGCCGGACGATGGGTTTCAGCTTCACGTAGCCCGTCGGCGACTCCCACCCGGCCGCCATGGCCGAGTACGACGCCTCCACCTACGGCGAGCGCATCGCCGACGTGTACGACGAGTCGCCGCGGATGCCGCCCAATACCGATGCCGCGGTGGCGTTCCTGGCCGGTATCGCCGGGCGGGGTCCCGCCCTCGAGCTCGGGATCGGCACCGGCCGCATCGCCCTGCCGCTGGCCGCCAGGGGCCTCGAGGTGCACGGCGTCGATGCCTCGCCGGCCATGGTGGCGAAGCTCCGGGCCAAGCCCGGCAGCGAGCGGGTGCCGGTGACGATGGGGAACTTCGCCGACCTGGCGCTGGGCCGCCGCTTCTCGCTGGTCTACGTCGTCTTCAACACCTTCTTCGGCCTTCTCGCCCAGGACGATCAGGTGCGCTGCTTCGCCCGGGTGGCCGAGCACCTCGCGGAGAACGGCGTGTTCGCGCTGGAGGCCTTCGTGCCCGATCTCGGGCGCTTCGACCGCGGTCAGCGGGTGGGGGCGATCGTGGTCGAGCCGGAGGTCGTGCATCTCGAGGTGGCCCTCCACGACCCCGTCCGGCAGCTCGTCCGCGCGCAGAACGTGGTGATCACGCCGCACGGCGCCCGGCTCTATCCGGTGTGGCTGCGCTATGCCTGGCCGTCAGAGCTGGATCTGATGGCCCGGCTCGCCGGGCTCCGGCTGCGCGAGCGGTGGGGCGGCTTCTCCCGCGAGCCGTTTACCGGAGAGAGCGCGGCCCACGTCTCGGTCTACGAGCGGGCCGGCTGAGCGAGGGCGAATGCGATGGCGTCCGGGAGCGTCATCGAACAACCCCGGGCGCTGGCTTCGTCGACCGCCTCACGGCTGACTTCCCGGCTCACCGCCTCCAGGCTGCGCTCCAGATCGGCCTGCCAGGCGGGCGGCGCGGCCGCGCCGATGGTCCGGCGCAGCGCGGCGGCGGCCCCGGCCAGGCAGTGCGCGCGGGCCGGCTGGGCCTCGATGGCGGCCAGACCGGCGAAGCCCTCGAGGACGAACGCGATGCCGCGCCGGTCCCCTACGTCCTTGAAGATCGCCAGGCTCTCCGCCAAGCGCGTCCGGGCGACGTCGTACGCGCCCCGGTCGCGGGCCAAGCGCGCGACCGTGCTCAGCACGTTGGCGGTGTTCTGCCGGTCTCCCAGCTCGCGATAGACCGCCAGGGCCTCCTCGAGGCGGGAATGCGCCTCATCGTATCGGCCCTGGACCCGGGCAACCATCCCCACGCCCGTGAGCGCCCAGCCGTAGCCCACACGATCGCCGAGCTCTCTCCAGAGGCCCAGACTGTCTCTCAGGTATCCCTCGGCGGCCTCCGCATCGCCCTGGTCGCGGGCGATGAGCCCGAGGTTGCCGAGTGCTGCCGCGATCCCGCGCCTGTCGCCGCTCCGCTTCAGCACAAGGAGGCTCTCTTCGAGCAGGTCGCGAGCGGCCGCGTAGTCGCCTTCGGTCCGAGTGAGGAAACCGAGGTCGACCAGGGCCCAGCCGATCCCGGGCGCGTCGCCGAGCTCGCGGAAGATCTCCAGACTTTCCTGGAAGAAGGCGCGGGCCTCGCGGTAGTCTCCCTGCTCCCGGGCGAGGTACCCCGCCCCGTGCAGAGCCTTGGCCCGCCCGGCGGTTCGCTCGCGGGCCGCCGGTAGCGAGAGCAGCTCGGCCACACGCTCCCGGCTCTCGGTGAAGTGACCGCGGGCGTGCCAGAATCGTCGGAGCGCCGCCCAGAGCCGGAGCCCTTGATCGGCCAGCCCATTCCTGCCGAACCAGTGGAGGGCTGCGCTCAGGTTGTCATGCTCCGCCTCCAGCCGGTCCAGCCATTCGGCCTGACTTGACCCGACCAGGCTCGGCTCCGCTTGCTCGGCGAGCCCCAGACAGTAATCGGCGTGGCGCCGGTGGAACCGGTCTACCTCGCCGGCCTCGTCCAGGCGCTCCAGCGCGTACTCGCGGACGGTCTCCAACATCCTGAAGCGCGGCCCGGCAAACCCTTCGTCCCGACGGAGGAGGCTCTTGTCGAGGAGGGCCGCCATCCCATTCAGCACGTCGAGTCTCGGACCCGGCCCTTCTCCGAACACCGCCTCAGCCGCGCTGAGCGTGCACCCACCGACGAACACCGCGAGCCGACGATACATCATCTGCTCGGCCGGAGTCAGCAAGTCGTAGCTCCAGGCGATCGCCTGACGCAGCGTCTGCTGGCGGGCGGGCACGTCCCGGGGTCCGCTCGTCAGCAGGGAGAGCCGATGCTCCAGCCGCGCCAGCAACGCCGGCGGCGCGAAGACGTTGACGCGAGCGGCGGCCAGCTCGATGGCCAGCGGCAGGCCATCGAGGCGGTGGCACACTTCGGCGATCGCGTACGCGTTCCGCTCCGAGACCGCGAAGTCGGGCGTAGCCGCCTGGGCCCGCTGGATGAACAGCTGAACCGCCTCGTAGCGCGTCAACTGCTCGACCCCTTCCACCCGTGTGCGGTCCGGCAGCTCCAGCGGAGGCACGGGGAGTTGTCGCTCACCGCGCAGATGCAGGGGCTCGCGGCTGGTGACGAGCGCCTTCAATCCCGGGCATGCCGACAGGAGGTCGGCCACCTGCGCCGCCGCCGCCTGAACGTGCTCGAAGTTGTCCAGCAGGAGCAGGAGATGCCGGTCGTGGAGATACTCCCTGAGGCTGTCCAGGATCGGCCGGGCGGCGCTCTCCTGGATCCCCAGCATCTTGGCGATGCTCGGCATCACCAGGTCCGCCGAGATGACCGGAGCGAGCTCGACGAAGAACGTGCCCCCCGGGAACTCGCGGAGCGAGTCGGCGGCCACCCGGAGGCCGATTCGGGTCTTGCCGACCCCGCCGGGCCCCGTGAGCGTGAGCAGTCGCGTATCCGGATCTCGAAGGAGGGCATGGGCCGCTTGGACCTCGCGCCGGCGACCGATGAACGGCGTCGGCTGGACCGGAAGGTTGTGAGCGAAGTCCTCGACCGCCCGCGGAGCCGGAAAGTCGGTGGCCAGCCCGGGCGCCAGGAGCTGGAAGATTCGCTCCGGCCGTTGCAGGTCCTTGAGCCGATGCTCGCCGAGGTCACGGAGATCCGACCCGGCGGGCAACGCGTCCCGCACGAGCTCCGCCGCGGCCGACGAGAGCAGCACCTGTCCACCATGGGCGGCGCTCGTCAGCCGAGCACAACGGTAGAGGGCCGGGCCGAAATAGTGAGACCCCTGCCGCTCGACCTCCCCCGTGTGCAGTCCCATCCGCACCCGGAGCTGGCCGAGGTCGCCCCAGGATTCGGCCTGGAGATCACGCTGAGCCCGGAGCGCGGCGGCGACCGCGTCCCGGGGCGACGGGAACGCCGCGTATATGGCGTCGCCGACCGTCTCGAACACGTACCCGCGGTGCTCTTCAACGACCGCCCCCAGGATCGCGTGGTGCCGAGCGATGGCGCCGCGGTAGGCCTCGGGATGCCGCTCCACGAGCCGGGTCGACCCCTCCACATCCGTGAAGAGGAAGGTCACGGTCCCGGACGGCAGGTCGGGCATCATCGGCCTCAGATGGCGAGCCGCACCACCACTCGCGCGCCGCCGGCGCGTCCGGATGAGCCCGGCCGCGCGGCAGGAGCTCACGGACAGCTCAGCCGACCGAGACCTGCTGGAGGTCGGGGAACCAGCGCGCGAGCCGAGAAGCCCCGACGAGGATCGTCTCGTCGCGCCCCGGCCCGGTCGAGATCAGCGAGATCTCGCAGCCGATCAGGTCCTGGATCCAGCTCAGGTAGTCGCGGGCGCGCCCGGGAAGCTCCTCCCAGACCCGCAGTCCCTCGGTCGGCGCCATCCAGCCCGGCCGCTCCTCGTAGACGGGCTCGATCTTGGCCAGCACGCGCTCCTCCAGCGGCAGCTCGTCAAGGGGCGCCCCGCGGTAACGGTAGGCCACGCCCACCCGGACGCGCTGGCACTGGTCGAGCACGTCGAGCTTGGTCACCGCCACCGTGTCGAGCCCGTTCACCCGCACCGCATGACGGAGGAGGGGCGCGTCGAACCAGCCGCATCGTCGCGGCCGGCCGGTCACCGAGCCGTACTCTTTCCCGCGGGCCCGGATCAGCTCGCCGAGGTCGCCCGCGACCTCGGTCGGGAAGGGGCCGCCGCCCACGCGCGTCGCATAGGCCTTGGTGACGCCGAGGACCCCGTGGATCCGGGTCGGCGGCACGCCGGTTCCCACGGTGGCGCCGCCGGCGGTCGCGCTCGAGGACGTGATGTAGGGATAGGTGCCGTGGTCGATGTCCAGCATCGTCCCCTGGGCACCCTCGAACATCACGCTCGCCCCGGCCGCGATCCACCGGTGGAGCAGGAGAGTCGTGTCGGCAATGTGGGGGGCCAGCCGCTCGGCCTGGGCGCGGACAGCCCGCAGGAGCTCCTCCACGCCGAACCCGGGGTGCCCGTAGAGGCCGCGCAGCACGTGGTTCTTCACGCGGAGGTTGAGCTCGAGCTTCTGCCGGAGCAGCGCCTCGTCCAGGAGGTCGCCCATCCGGATGCCGAGCCGAGCCGCCTTGTCGGCGTAGGCCGGCCCGACGCCCTTGCCGGTCGTGCCGATGCGAGCCTGGTCATCCGCCTGGTCGAGGGCCCGGTGATACGGCAGGATGGCGTGCGCGCTCTGGGAGACGTAGACGTGGTCGAGCGCGATCCCGGCCGCGCACAGCCCGTCCATCTCCTCGAGGAGGGCCTGGGGATCCACGACGACGCCGCCGCCGATGACGCTGCGCTTGCCGGGCCGAAGCACCCCGCACGGCAGCGACTGCAGCACGTACCGCCGGCCTCCGGCGACGACCGTGTGCCCCGCGTTGGGGCCGCCGGAATAGCGGGCGACGACCTCCACGCAGGGAGCCACCAGGTCGACGACCTTCCCCTTGCCCTCGTCCCCCCACTGGGCGCCGACCACGACGATGTTAGGCACGCGTCGATCCTCGGAGGGGGGCTGCGCGCGGGAGGTTTGTCATCAGTGGTCGGCCTCGCTCACCAGACCCCCCGCGGGCTCGAGAAGGCGAGCCGGGGCCGCCAGGAGCTCCCCGAGCGGTACGGGCTCGTCCTGGCCGCTGGTGGGGTCGACGATGCGGACCTCGCCGCGGCCGAGGCCGTCGGGGTCGATCACCAGGACACGGGTGGCCCGGATCTCCCGGGCGTAGGCGAGCGATTCGTGGAGCGGCCGGCTCATGATGTCCCGGGCCACCGCGAGCCCGAGGTCGCGAAGGCGGCGCGACAGCACGAGGGCGGTCGCCTTGTCCTCCGTGAAGTCGATGATGAAGACCTCGGGCCCCCGCACGGGCAGCTCGACGCCCTGCGCCTCCAGCGCGAGGAGGAGCCGGTTCACGTCGAAGGCGAAGCCCGTCGCCGGACACGGGTCCCCGAAGCGCGCCAGGAGGTGGTCGTAGCGCCCGCCCCCGCAGACCTCGGCGCCGAAGCCCTCCACGTACCCCTCGAAGTTGACGCCCGAATAGTAGTCGAAGCCGCGTACCTCCCCGAGATCGAGGATGACGGCGTCGCCGAGACCATAAGCGGTCAGGAGCCGATGGACCTCGCTGAGGCTCGCCACGGCACGCTCGGAGCGCGGGTTCTGGACGAGGGCCGCGGCGCGCGGGAGGACGCCGGCGCGTCCGTGGAGCGTGGGCAACGCCAGGAGGAGGTCGGCCGTCGCCGGTGGGACCCGCAGCTCTCCTACCAGGCGCTCGAGCTCCGCCCGGTCCTTCCGGCGGAGGGCGTCCCGCAGTGCCCGCGCCACCAGCCGCTCGACGCCGAGACCCTCGAGGATGCCGCGGACGAACTCGACCTGCCCCACGTCGATCTGGAAGCGGCTGAGCCCCGCCGCCCGGAACCCTTCGATCGCCATGGCGATCATCTCGGCGTCGGCCTCGGGCTTGTCGAGCCCGATGAGCTCGACCCCGGCCTGATAGAACTCGCGCTGGCGTCCCACCCGCGGCTCGTCGTAGCGGAAGAGGTTCGTCCGGTAGGCCAGGCGGTAGGGCTTGGGCTGATCCCGGAGACGGGTGGCGGCGATGCGGGCGATCTGAGGCGTCACGTCGGCGCGGAGGGCGAGCATGCGGCCCGTCTCGCGGTCGACGAACCTGAACATCCGCTCCTGGAGGGACTCGTCGGTGCCGAGCGCGAGGACGTCGAAGAACTCGTAGGTGGGGGTCACGACCTCGCGGAAGCCCCATAGACGGAAGACGCCGAGCAGCCGCTCCTGCAGCCCGCGCAGCCGGGCGGCCTCATCGGGCAGATAGATCTTGACCCCGGTGGGGAGCTGCGAGTGAAGGCTACGTCGGTCCATACCCAACCACGCCTGAAGCGGGGCAAACCCGCAGAAGTATACGGGCAAACCCGGGCGAACGCCAGGGGCTTTTTTGCTTCTACAACCGGACCAGAACGGCGGAGCGGATGTTGGGCAGGGCCCGGAGCTCGGCCAGGGCGTGGTCGGGAACCGGGCTGTCGAGGTTCAGGATGGAGACGGCCCGCCCGCCCGGGCGCTGCCGGCCGAGCTGCATCCCCGCGATGTTGATCCCGTGAGTGCCGAAGAGGGTCCCGATCCGGCCGATCACGCCGGGGACGTCGTCGTTGGAGAACACCACCATCCAGCCCTCGGGATGGGCCTCCATCCCGTACCCGTCGACCTGGACGATCCGCGGCTCCTTCCGGTGGAAGAGGGTTCCGGCGACCTGCCAGGTGCCGACGTCGGTCCTGAGCTCGGCGCTCAGGAGGCTCGCGAAGTCCTCGCTGACCGGCGTCTTCGACTCGACCACCCGCAGCCCACGCTGCCGAGCCAGATACGGCGCGTTCACGTCGGTGACGTTCTCTTCCAGGATGACCGCGAGAAACCCGCGCAGGAACGTCACGGTGAGCGGCTGCACGGCGAGCCCCGCCACCTCGCCGGCGTAGTGGAGCTTGATCTCGGCCATGCGCCCCTGCCCCACCTGGCCCAGGAAGGAGCCGAGCTTGCCGGCCAGAAGGAGGTAGGGCTTGAGCTCCTTGAGGACCTCGGGGTCCACGCTCGGCGCGTTCACCGCGTTGCGGACGATGCCCCGCACGAGCAGGTCCGCGACCTGCTGGGCGACCGCCACCGCCACCGAGGTCTGGGCCTCCTCGGTGGAGGCGCCGAGGTGCGGCGTCACCACGACCTGGTCGAGGTCGAGGACCGGCGAGCCCCACGGCGGCTCGTGCTCGAAGACGTCGAAGGCCGCGGCCGCCACCTTCCCCGCCTGGATGGCGGCGGCCAGCGCCGCCTCCTCGATGATGCCGCCCCGCGCGCAGTTGACCAGGCGCACCCCGTCCTTCATCTTCGCGAGCTCGGCGGCGCCGATCAGCCCCCGGGTGTCCCGGGTCAGCGGGACGTGGACCGAGACGAAGTCGGCCCGCCGGTAGAGCGTGTCCAGATCCACCAGCTCGACTCCGAGGCGCTGGGCCACCTCCTCGGTGAGATAGGGATCGTAGGCGATCACCGTCATGGCGAAGCCCTGCGCCCGGCGGGCCACCTCGGCCCCGATCCGGCCGAGTCCGATCACCCCGAGCGTCTTCCCGTAGACCTCGGCGCCGAGGAAGCGCTCGCGCTCCCACTTCCCGCTCTTGAGCTGGGCGTGGGCCTGGGGAAGCTTGCGCGCCATGGCGAGGAGCAGCGCCATCGTGTGTTCGGCGGCCGAGATCGTGTTTCCACCCGGCGTGTTCATGCACACGATGCCGCGGCGGCTGGCGGCGTCCACGTCCACGTTGTCGAGCCCGATGCCGGCCCGGCCGATGACCTCGAGGGCCGGGCCGGCGTCGATCACCTCCGCCGTGATCTTGCTCGCGCTCCGCACGATGAGGCCCGCGTAGGGGGCGACCCGCCGGGCCAGCTCGGCCGGAGGCAGCGTCGGGATCACGTCCACCTCGAGCCCCTCGGCGCGGAGGACCTGGACGCCGACGTCCTGGAGCGAATCGGTGACGAGCACCCGCTTTTGCTTCCGAGGGGGGCTTTGCCCCCCTCCGACGTCTTCCGGACGCTGGGCGCGGCGCTCTGGCACCACCGACCTAGCCCTCTTTGACGAGGAGCCGCTGGGCGGCACCGACGCCGGCCCCCAGCTCCACCGGCGCGCCGAGTCCCGCCAGCACGCGCTCGAGAGCGGCCAGCCCCACGATGACGTCGTACTCGCCGACGTAGCCCAGGTGGGCGAGGCGGAAGATTCGGCCCTTCATCTCACCCTGGCCGCCAGCGATCGTGATGTTGTGCTGCTCCCCGTACGCGCGCACGACCGCCTCCCCGTCGAGACCCGCGGGCGACACCAGGGCGGTGACGGCGGGGCTCGGGGTCGCGCGGGTGAACAGGGTGAGACCGAGGGCCTCGGCGCCGCCGCGCATGGCGCGAGCCAGGCGCTCGTGGCGGCGGTAGACCTGCGGCAGACCCTCCGCCCTGATGAGCCCGAGGGCCACGTCGAGACCCATCAGGAGCGAGACGGCGGGGGTGTACTGGGCCTGGCGCTTGGCCTGCCATTTCCGCTCGGTCCGGAGGTCCCAGTAGTACCTGGGACAGGCGGCGCGGTCGGCCGCGCGCCACGCGCGGTCGTTGAGCGCGATGAAGGCCAGGCCGGGCGGGCACATCAGGCCCTTCTGCGAGCCGGTGACGACGACGTCCATGCCCCAGGCGTCCATCGGGCACGGGACGGCGCCGAACGAGGAGACGGCGTCGACGACGAGCAGGGTGTCGGTGGCCCGCGTCAGCGCGGCATAGCCCTCGATGTCCTCGAGGACCCCGGTCGACGTCTCGCTCTGCGTCGCGAAGAGCGCCCTGGCCGCCGGGTGGGCTCGGAGGGCCGCCGCCACCCGTTCCGGCGGGACGGTCTCCCCGTAGGGGGCGTCGAGGGCGTGGACGGTGACGCCGAACGCCTGGCAGATCGCGCCCCACCGCTCCCCGAACTTCCCGCAGCGGACCACCAGCGCCTCGTCCCCCGGCGACAGGAGATTGACCACCGCGGCCTCCATGGCGCCCGTCCCCGAGGCCGCCAGGATCAGCACCTCGCTCCGGGTCTCCAGGAGCTCGGCGAGCGAGGCCCGCACGCGGGCGAAGAGCGCCTCGAACTCGGGGGTGCGGTGATGAAGGATCGGACGCGAGAGGGCCTGGAGCACCTCGGGCGGGATGGGCGTCGGCCCGGGGGCCATCAGATAGTACTTCTTCATGCGGCGCTCCTTTCGAGCTGGGGGCCGACGGCGAACCCGACCCCTGGGGGTTCCGGCCACGCCTCTCCACTATATGGCGGGGTCCGTCTCCGGTCAACCGGAGACCGGTCAGGCCGGGGGCCCCCGCCCGCGACCCAGGAGAGTGTCGGAGTAATCCGGCCCGGCGCCGACCAGCGAGCGCGTGGTATCTCGGGGAGCGCTCAGAGCGGCGGCTTCGCCGCCGCCACGACGGGGGGGCATCGGGGGTCTTCCGAGACCCCCTCGAAATGACCTATCGGCCGAAGTCGAAGGGCGGGCGGAAGACGCCGCGCTCGGTCACGATGGCGGTGATGAGCGCGGCCGGGGTCACGTCGAAGGCCGGGTTCCGGGCGGGAGACGCGGCCGGCGCGATCCGCTGGCCCGCCAGCTCCTGGATCTCCCGCGGGTCGCGCTCCTCGATGGGGATCGCCTGGCCGTCGGGGAGCGTGGGGTCGATGGTGGAGAAGGGCGCCGCCACGTAGAACGGAAGCCGGTGAGCCTGGGCCAGGACGGCCAGGCCGTACGTTCCGATCTTGTTCGCGGTGTCGCCGTTGGCGGCGATCCGATCCGCGCCCACCACGACGAGGTCGATCTCGCCTCGCGCCATCATCGAGGCCGCTGCCACGTCCGCGATGAGGGTGTGGGGGATCCCCTCCTTGGCGAGTTCCCACGCCGTGAGCCGCGCCCCCTGCAGGACCGGCCGCGTCTCGTCCACCCAGACGAAGGGTCGCTTGCCGGCCTCGACGGCGGCTCGGACGACGCCGAGCGCCGTCCCGTATCCGGCGGTGGCCAGCCCGCCGGCGTTGCAGTGCGTCAGGATGCGCGCGCCCTCGGGGACGAGCGAAGCTCCGTGAGCCCCGAGGCGCCGGTTGGCCGCGATGTCCTCCTCCAGGATGGTCTCCGCCTCGGCCGCGAGGCGCGCCCGCAGGGTCGCGACCGGGAGTGCCTGGTGATCGACGGCATCCCGGCGCATCCGCTCGAGCGCCCAGAAGAGATTCACCGCGGTCGGCCGGGTGGCGGCGAGGCCCTTGATCGCCACCTCGAGGTCCGCCATGAAGTCGTCGAAGCGCGTCGCCTGGCTGGCGAGCGCCGCCAGCGCCACGCCGAAGGCCGCCGTCACGCCGATGGCCGGAGCGCCCCGGACGGCGAGCGAGCGGATCGCCTCGGCCACCTCCTCCCAGGTGCGGCACTCGAGGGAGACCTCCTCGCCCGGGAGCCGCCGCTGATCGAGGAGGAGGACGCGATCGCCCAGCCAGGCGACCGTGGTGAAGGCGAGCGTGGGCGCCAAGGTTACCGGAGCGCGGCCAGGCGGGCCTCGAGCTCGTCCGGCGAGAGCCCGGTGACCCGGATCAGCTTCGTCCGCGCGCTCTGACCGCGCAGGATCGTGACGGCCGAGCGGGGGCGATCGAGCACCCGAGCGAGCAGTGCCCGGACCGCTTCGTTGGCGGCGCCGCCGGCGGGGGGCGCGGTGACCCGGACCCGCAGCGCCGCGCCGGCCTGGGCGGCGATCTCGTTCCGCGCCGCCCGCGGCCTCACCTCCACGGTGAGGCGGGACTCCCGGGGCTCCCGGACCCGATCAGCCGGCATCGGGCGCCGCCAGCTTCTGCTCGATGAGCCGCTGGTGCATCCGGAGCGTGGACAGCAGCTCCTCGGCCAGCTGGCGCCGCTGCTGCTTGAAGGCCGCGATCTCCGACATCAGCTTGCCCTGCTCCTGGCGCGTCTCCTCGAGGAGCTTCTCGGCCTGGAGCTGTGCCTCCCGCAGGACGATCTCGGCCGCGCGCCGCGAGTTCTCCTTGAACTCCTCGGCCATCTTCTGCGTGGTGATCAGGGTCTCCTGGAGCGTCTTCTCCCGCCCTTCCAGGTCGCGGGTCCGGTCCTCGAGCGTCGCCAGCTGCTCCTTCAGGAGGTTGTTCTCCTTGACCAGGTCTTCCCAGTCGTCGGCCACTTCCTCGAGGAACGCGTCCACCTCCTGGGGGTCGAAGCCGCGGATCAGCTTGACTCCGAACTGCTGCTGCCGAATGTCCATCGCCGACAATCGCATGGGAGTCCTCCTGGCCCCCGGGCTCAGCTGAGTCGGTAGGCCGCCTGGACGAGGACCGGGACGAGGAATCGCTGAAGGAACATGATCGCCAGGATCACGATGATCGGCGAAAAGTCGATCCCGGTCTGCCCAGTGGGGAGCCGCCGTCGGATCGGCCCGAGAACTGGCTCCGTGATGCGGTAGAGAAACTGCACGATCGGGTTCCCCGGATCGGGATTCACCCAGGACACGAGGGCCCGGATGATGATGATCCACATGTACGCCCAGAGCACGTACTCGATCAGCCAGGCCACGGTCAGCAGGAGCTCGCGGAAGACGAACATGTGGTTACTTGGGGTCGCCCCGGCCGAGTTCGCGGGAGCGCTGGGTGGCGCGCTCCACCGCGTCGATCAGCGTCCGGCGGAGCCCTCCGGACTCGAGCGTGTGGATGCCGGCGATGGCCGTGCCACCGGGCGAGGTCACCATGTCCTTGAGCTGACCCGGGTGCGTCCCCGTCTCGATCAGGAGCCGCGCCGACCCCAGGACCGTCTGGGCCGCCAGCGTCATGGCTGTCTGGCGGTCGAGCCCGACTCGCACCCCGCCGTCCGCCAGCGCCTCGACGACGAGAGCGATGTAGGCGGGGCCCGAGCCCGACAGTCCCGTCACCGCGTCCATCAGCTCCTCCTCGAGCACCACCACCTTGCCGACCGCCGAGAAGATCTCCTGCGCCGTCTCCAGGTCGCCAGGCTCCAGCCCCTCGGCCCGGGCGATGGCGGTGGCCCCTTCCAGGACCAGGGCCGGCGTGTTCGGCATGGTCCGGATCAGCCGGATTCCCGGGGGGAGACAGCTCCGGATCTTGCCGGTCGACACCCCGGCGGCGATGGAGACGAGGAGCTTCCCGTCGACCACCGGGGAGATCTCGGTGAGGACCATCGCGAGGATCTGCGGCTTCACGGCCAGGATCACGACGTCGACCCGGCGCACGAGCAGGCGATTGTCCGAAAGGGTGTGGACACCGTAGAACCGCGCCAGCTCCTCGAGCCGATCGAGGCGCACGTCGGCGACGAAGAGGTTCTCGGGCGGGATCAAGCCGGTCTTGAGGAGGCCGCGGATCAGGGCCTCGCCCATGTTGCCGCCACCCAGGAAGCCGACCTTCTTCCCCTTGATCGACACCGCTCAGTTCAGCTTGGGGCGGGAGCGCCTGCTGCCGCTCCCCCCCAACTCCCCCCACCAGCAGCCCGCTGCTTGCCGTTGTCCCCGCACGGCCACATCCCGCATCGATCTCTTCACGCGCCCTCGGTTCAGCTTGGGGCGGGAGCGCCTGCTGCCGCCCGCTGCTTGCCGTTGTCCCCGCCGAGAAACGTCTCGCATGGATTCCGTCACGGGCTCAGTGCCCTCGGGGCCCGAAGATCGCCGTACCCACTCGCACGAGGGTCGCGCCCTCCTCCACCGCCACCTCGAAATCCCCGCTCATCCCCATCGAGAGCTCGCCCAGGTCGGGACCGAGCCCCCAACCCCGCGCCGTCTCCCGGAGCTTCGCCAGCTCGCGGTAGTACGGGCGCGACTCCTCCGGGTCCCGGGGCAGCGGGGGAATCGTCATGAGCCCGCGCAGCCGGAGGCCCGGCATCCCGGCCATCGCCTCCAGCGCCGGGCGGAGCGCGGCCGGCCGGAAGCCGCCCTTCGACGATTCGTCGGCCACGTTCACCTGCACCAGGACCTCGGCTCGGCGGCCCTCGCGAACGGCCCGCGCCGAGAGCGTCTCCGCGAGCGGGAGGCGGTCGAGGGACTGAATCACGTCGAAGCACGCGAGAGCGTCGCGCACCTTGTTGGTCTGGAGGTGGCCGACCAGGTGCCAGGGCACGGACCGGCCCAGCACGGCGATCTTCTCGCGGGCTTCCTGGACCCGGTTCTCCCCGAGCGCCGGCACGCCCGCGTCGATCGCCGCCTGGATCCGCTCCACCGGCACCGTCTTGGACACCGCGACGATCAGCACGGCGTCGGGCCGGCGGCCGGCCCGCTCGGCCGCGCGGGCCACCCGCTCCCGGACGGCCGCCACATTGGCCCCGATCTGGCCGTCACCCATAGGTAATCGTGTATTGTAGCCTTTCTGTCGGGGCCCTGCCACCAATCCCCCATCCGGGACGGCCTTCAGTCGAGCAGGGCCAGCGCGGCCAGCCGCCCGCCCCCGCCCTCGCGCCGATAGGAGAAGAAGAGGTCACGGCGACAGGAGGTGCAGAGACGCGGGTTGACGATCGCCTCGGGTCGCACGCCGGCCGCGGCCAGCTGGTCGGCGTTGGCCTGCCAGAGATCGAGCCACCACCTGCCCGGGCCATGCGGGCGGGCCCAGCGCGCCCACTCCCGCGGGAACGCGGCGCGCAGGGGACCCGTGACGGGCTCGTCCACCTCGTAGCAGCAGGGGCCGATCGACGGCCCGATGGCGGCCAGGAGGTGCGCGGGCCGGACTCCGAAGCGCGAGACCAGGAGCGCGACGAGGTGTCCGAGAAGCCCGGTGACGGTCCCTCGCCAGCCGGCGTGCGCGACGGCCAGCACGCGACACTCGGGGTCGGCCAGGACGACTGCCAGGCAGTCGGCGGTGAAGATGGCCAGAGGCCGGCGCGGCGCCGCGGTGATGAGGGCGTCGCCGACGCCGGCCAGGCCGGGCGGGACGTCGTCAGCCACGAGACAGCGCGCGCCGTGGACCTGCCGGGCATAGTGGATGGCGCCCGGGCCGACCCCGAGCGACGCCAGCGCGGGGCCGTCACCGAACGGGCCTGCCGACGCGGAGACGGGCCCGATCGGAGCGTGGTGGCGGGTCGTGAAGGCGTGGCGGACGCCGACCGCCGCGAGCGGATCGAGGGTGAGGTGGGTCGGGGGCGTGTTGTGAAACGTCACCACGGGCTGGGAGACGCGGGTGAGCGCGGGCGCCCCCGGCTAGCCGGCCACCACGTGAGTGACCCGACACGGCCGAGCGGGGCCCCGCACGCTAGTCGGCTTGCCTCCGCAGGAACGCCGGAATATCCAGGTCGTCCGCGAGCGGATCGCTGCCGTCGGCGCGGACGCCGTCCACGCGCGGCCGGCGCCAGGGCGCCCGCTCCCCACCGCGGAAGGCCTTGAGGTCAACGGCTCGACCGGCCAGGGCCGGGCCGACGCCCGCCCCCACCAGGGCCGCCGGCGCCCCGATCGCCGGTGCGCCTCGCCGGTCGTCGAACCCGGTGGCGATGACGGTGACCCGGATCTCCTCCACGAGCGTCTCATCCACGACCGCGCCCACGATGATGTTGGCCTCCTCGTGGGCCGCCTCGGCCACCGCGCTGGCGGCCTCGTTCACCTCGTGGAGCGTGAGGTCCGGACCGCCCGTGATGTTGATCAAGACCCCCCGGGCTCCCTCGATGGAGGTCTCCTCGAGGAGCGGGCTGGCGATCGCCTTCTGGGCGGCGTCGATCGCCCGGTGCTCGCCGCGTCCCACGCCGGCGCCCATGAGCGCGAGCCCCATCCCCGACATGATCGTGCGGACATCCGCGAAGTCCAGGTTGATGAGCCCCGGCACGAGGATCAGGTCCGAGATGCCCTGGACCGCCTGGTGGAGCACCGAGTCCGCGACCCGGAAGGCCTCCTGGAGCGAGGTGCCCTTCTCGACCACGGTGAGGAGGCGCTGGTTCGGGATCTGGATGAGCGTGTCGACGATCCCCCGGAGCTCCTGGATCCCGGCGTCCGCCTGCCGGCTGCGGCGGCTCCCCTCGAAGGCGAACGGCTTGGTGACGACCGCCACCGTGAGGGCCCCGAGCTCCTTGGCCAGGCTCGCCACGACCGGGGCGGCGCCGGTGCCCGTCCCGCCACCCATGCCGGCGGTGATGAAGATCATGTCCGCGCCGCCCAAGGTCTGTTGCAGGACCTCGCGGTCCTCGCTCGCCGCTCGCCGGCCGATCTCGGGGTCGGAGCCGGCGCCGAGGCCGCCGGTGAGCTTGGCGCCCAGCTGGATCTTCATCGGCGCGGGGGAGGCTCGAAGCGCCTGCGCATCGGTATTGGCCACGATGAAAGTCACGCCGGCGAACCGCGAGGCGATCATGCGGTTCACCGCGTTGGACCCCCCGCCGCCGAGCCCGACCACCTTGATCTTGGCCGCGAGCTGGTCGTCCTCTTCCTCGAGCCGGAAGATCAACCCCTCCGCCATTGTCCCCCCCTCCCGTGAAAGGCTCGTGTTCCCCGCGCTCCCTCAGCTCCTCCCCCGCCGCGGGGGGGAGGCAGGCCCCGAAGCCGTCGCCGAAAGGCGACGGCCGCGGCTTTGCCGCGGGGGCATTCTCCGGGGGCCGTCGAGGCCCCCTCCGAAGTTAGAAGAGCTGCCCGACCCACTCCCGTACCCGGCGCACTGCGCGCCCCACGCCGGGCAGCGACCCGTCGGCGGCCGGACCCGCGAAGGCCGTCCCGGCCGGCCGGTCGCGCCGGGCCCCGTAGAGGACCAGCCCCACGCCGGTTGCGTACATCGGGTTCTCCACCCGGTCGTACAGTCCCCCGACCCACTTCGGGATCCCGCGGCGGACGGGGAGATCGAAGATCGACTCGGCCAGCTCGGGTACCCCCGCCATGACCGTGGCGCCGCCCGTCACGACGACGCCGGCAGTGGCCGCGTCCTCCAGCCCGGCCTGGGTGATGCCGCGCGCCACCAGCGTGAAGATCTCCTCGATCCGCGCCTGGATGATCCGCGCGAGCGTGTGTCGCGAGAGCACGCGCGGCTTGCGGCCCCCGATCGACGGGACCTCGACCGTCTCCTCCTCGAAGATGAGCGCCGTCTGTGCGCAGCCGTACACCTTCTTGAGCTCCTCGGCATCGGCCAGCGGCGCCCGAAGCCCTACCGCGATATCGTTGGTGATGTGGTCGCCGCCGAGGGGAATGACCGCCGTGTGCCAGACGGCGCCCTCGCGGAAGAGTGCCACGTCGGTGGTGCCGCCCCCGATGTCGATCACGACCACGCCGAGGTCGCGCTCGTCCGGCGTCAGGACCGATTCGGCCGACGCCAGCGGCTGCAGGACGAGGTCTCGCACCGTCAGCCCGGCCCGGTTCACGCTGCGCACGACATTCTGGGCCGCCGCCACCGCTCCGGTGACGAGGTGCACCTCGACGCCCAGACGGCTGCCGAGCATTCCGAGCGGCTCACGGATCCCGTCCTGGTCGTCGATCGAGAAGGCTTGGATGAGGACGTGGAGAATCTCGCGGTCGGGCACCAGCGGCACGTCGCGCGCGACCCCGAGGGCCCGCTCGACGTCGGCCGGGCCGACTTCGCGGCCCCGTCCCTGGACGGCCACCACGCCCTGACTGTTGATCCCGGTGAGGTGCCCACCCCCGATCGACGCGTAGACGGCGTCGACTTCCACGCCGGCCATCTGCTCCGCCTCCTGGACGGCGCGCTTGATCGCCTCGACCGTGGAGTCGATGTTCACGACCATCCCCTTCCGAAGCCCCCGCGAAGGGTGCTGGCCGATGCCGAGAATGTCCACTCCGCTCGAGCTCACCTCCCCGATCAAGGCGCAGACCTTGGTGGTCCCGACGTCCAGACCCGCGATCGTGGGCGATTTCCGCATCGTTACCGTTCCTTGTGCGCCCGCCTGGCGGTCAGGCCGCGGGGCTTGAGCACCACCAGGTCGCGGAAACGGAGATCCACGGATTCCACGCGCTCCCCTCGCTCCTCGAGCTCGCCGAGCACGCCGTCGAGCCGCGCGAGGCGCTCATCCCAGCCCTCACGGCCCACGCGCACCTCCACGCCCTCCGCGGTGTAGAACACGGGGCCCTCGCCCCGCGACAGGTCGATCTCGGACACGACGGCCGCGACCCGGCCTCCCGTGCGCTGGACGGCGCGCAGGAGCGCGAGCCCGGTCTGGAGGCGGTCCCCGACCGGGTAGTCGGCGCCGGCCGAGGGGCGTTCGACGCCGCCGAGGATCGGCAGCGGGGGCGCGGTCGGGCGTCGCTCGGGGCCGACCAGGTGGCCGTCGGCGTCGACCCAGTGGAGGCCGCCTTCGGGCCCGGTCACGTTGATCAGCGCGTAGGGCTGGCGCTCGTCGACCGCGACGGCGACCCGGCCCGGCAAATGGCGGATCACGCGGGCGCGTTGGACACCGGGCAGCGCTTCCACGCGGTCGACGACGGCCTCCGAATCCAGGAGGAGCAGGTTCGTCCCTGGCTCGATCCGGGCGGCCGCCAGGATGGCGGCCTCGGGGATGCGGCGTGTCCCTCGCACCTCGACGTGCCGGACGGCGAGGAGGGGAGTGGTCGTCAGCGCGTGGACGCCCGCGCCGGCGACGGCGGCGAGCACGGTGAGCCCGAGCCCCGTCCCCAGCACCCACCCCGTGGTACGGAGCGCGCGGCGCAGGCGCCGGGACCGGCGGGCCGGGTGCCGCTGACTGGCGATGAACGGCTGGCGCGACGCGGTATCGACCGGACGCCCGGGACGGGTTCGCGGGACCAGGAGCGCGCCTCGGCTCCGGCCGGGACCACTCAGCGAGGGCACCCTGGAAGCCATCCTTCCGCCGCTCTTACTCGCCACAGATCCGGAGCTCCGGCTGTAGCTGGATACCGGTCTGCTTGTGGACTCGCTCCAGGGCCAGCTCCATGAGCGCCAGGACGTCGGCCGCGGTGGCACCACCCCGGTTGACGATGAAGTTGGCGTGCTTGGCGGAGATCTCGGCGGCGCCGACGCGCTTGCCCTTGAGCCCGGCCTTCTCGAGGAGCTTGCCCGCCTGGTCGAAGGAGGGGTTCTTCCAGACGCACCCGGCCGACGCGAGGGCGAGCGGCTGGGTGGACTTCTTCTGCTTCAGACGCGCCTTGATCTCGGCGTAGATCTCCTTCTGGGGCTTGCGGTGGAGCGTGAGGCGGACCCCCAGCAGGATCGAGCCCGGCGGGAAGCTGAAGGTCCGGTAGGCGAAGGTTCCGGTCGAGGGCTTGAGCTCCCCGATGGTTCCGTCGGCGTGCAAGAAGTAGACGGCCGAGACGAAGTCGCCGATGGACCCGTCCTGCGTCCCGGCATTCATGGCCAGGGCGCCGCCGATCGTGGCCGGGATGCCCACCAGGCATTCCACCCCGCCCAGGCCGAGCGACGCCGCCTCGCGGATCATCGTCGACAGGCCCGCGCCGCCCCCGATGGTCACCTCTTCACCGTGGAACTCCATGCGGCCGAGGCAGCCTTCCAGCTTGATGACGATCCCCCGAATGCCTCGGTCCTTGACGAGGACGTTGTTGCCGCCCCCCAGCACGACGACGGGGAGCTTCTCTTTCTCCGCGTACATCAGCGCCTTGCGGACGTCGTCCACGTCCTGCGGGAGCACGAAGATGTCGGCCGGGCCCCCGCAGCGGAGGGAGGTGTGGAAGGCCAAGGGTTCCTTGAAGCGGACCTCACCGCGGATCTCACCCAGCATGGCGGTCTCCTTCCACGTCGAGGGCGCAGGCGGTCAGGCGTGCCAGCACCTGATCGGCGACACCCCCGATGTCCCCGGCCCCCATCGTGAGGACCAGGTCGCCGGGTCGCACGGCGCCGAGGAGGAACTCGACGAGCTCTCCTCGGTCGCTCACGTAACGGACCTCCCGGGTGGTTCGGGCGGCGACCCCCTCGGCCAGGGTCCGGGCATGAACCCCGGGAATGGGGGGTTCGCCGGCCGGGTAGATGTCGGTGATCACCAGCACGTCGGCGTCGGCGAAGGCCGACAGGAACTCGGCGTGCAGGTGGAATGTCCGCGTGTACCGGTGCGGCTGGAACACGACGACGAGCCGCCGGCCGAAGCCCTGGCGCGCCGCCTGGAGCGTGGCCCGGATCTCGGCCGGATGATGCCCGTAGTCGTCGACGACCAGGATCCCGCCCGCCTCACCCTTGACCTGGAAGCGGCGCTGGACCCCCGTGAAGCTCGCCAGCGCTTCCTGGATGGCCGCGAACGGCACCTCGAGGTCGAGGCCGACCGCCGCGGCGGCCAGGGCGTTCGCCGCATTGTGGGCCCCCGGGACCTGGAGCGAGAGCTCTCCCAGCGATTCCCCGCGATGGAGCACCTCGAAGCGGGCGCTCAGCTCGTGGAGACGAAGCGAGGCGGCCACCAGGTCGGCCGGCGCCCCGAGTCCGTACGTGATGACGCGCTTCTCGATCCGGGGCAGGAGCGCCCGGATCTCGGGCTGGTCTAGGCAGAGGACGGCGGCCCCGTAGAAGGGCACCTTGTCGACGAAGTGGAGGAACGCCTCCCGGATCTCGACGAGGTCGCGGTAGTAGTCGAGATGCTCGGCATCGATCGTCGTCACCACCGCGATGGTCGGCGTGAGCCGCAGGAAGGAGCCGTCCGATTCGTCGGCCTCCGCCACCAGGAACTCTCCCTGCCCCAGCCGCGCATTCGCCCCGAAGGCGGTGACGCGCCCGCCGACCACCACCGTCGGGTCGAGCCCCGCTTCGGCCAGCACGGCCCCCACCATCGAGGTGGTCGTCGTCTTTCCGTGCGTCCCGGCGATCGCGATGCCGTACTTCACGCGCATCAGCTCGGCCAGCATCTCGGCCCGCCGGATCACCGGGATGCTGCGCTGGCGGGCCGCCTGGAGCTCCGGGTTGTCGCGGGCGACGGCCGAGGAGTAGACGACGACGTGAGCCCCCTCGATCTGGCTCGCCGCGTGCCCGATGAAGACCTTGGCCCCCAGGCGCTCGAGTCGCTCGACGACCTCGTTCCGCTTCTGGTCGGAGCCGGTCACGCGGTAGCCGAGGGTGAGGAGCACCTCGGCGATCCCGCTCATCCCGGCACCGCCGATCCCGACGAAGTGGATCTGCTGGTACCGCTTCAGCATGCGGGCGGCGCTCATGCCTGGGTCCCCACGCTCTCAGACATCCGCGTGCTGCGAGATGTTCAGCAGCACCCCGACCCCGGCCATGGCCACCAGGAGCGACGAGCCGCCGAACGACACGAAAGGCAGCGGGAGCCCCTTGGTCGGCAGCAGCCCTACCACCACCCCGAGATTCACCAGGGCCTGAGTGGTCAGCATCGCCGTGATCCCGAGGGCGGCCAGGGCGCCGAACGGATCGGCCACCCGCAGCCCGATCCGGACGCCTCGCCAGAGCAGGAGGCTGAAGAGGGCGACCGTGACGACGGCACCGACGAAGCCCAGTTCCTCCCCCACGATCGCGAAGATGAAGTCCGTGTGAGGTTCCGGGAGGTAGAAGAGCTTCTGCTTCGATTCCCCGAGCCCGCGGCCGGTGAGCCCGCCGCCCCCCAGCGCCAGGTAGGACTGGATGATCTGGAAGCCCGCGCCCCGGGGGTCCGCCCACGGGTCGAGGAACGCGAAGACCCGCCGCAGGCGATAGCTGGCGCCGGTGACCGCCACCACGATCACCGGCACCGCCGCCGCGCCCACCAGCGCCATGTGCGACAGCCGGGCCCCCGCCTGGAAGAGCATGCAGAGGATCACCGCCACCAGGGCCACGCTCGAGCCGAGGTCGGGCTGCCGCATGATCAGAGCGGCCATGGCGCCCGTCACCAGCAGCGGCGGGAAGAACCCCCGCCAGAAGCGCTCCAGCGTGACCTGGCGGCGGGCGAGGAAGTCCGCCAGGTAGAGCACGAGGGCGAGCTTGGCGAGCTCGGTGGGCTGGAACGAGAACGGCCCCCAGCGGAGCCAGCGCCGCGTCCCGTTGATCTCCTGCCCGAAGGGTGGGATCAGCACCAGGAAGAGGAGCGCGAAGGCCACCGCCATGAGCGGGAACACGAAGCTCCGCCACCGTCGGTAGTCCACGCTCATGACGCTCCACAGGACGCCCAGCCCGAGGACGGCCCAGAAGCACTGCTTCTTGAGGAAGAAGTACGGGTCGTGAAATCGGTCCATGGCGAGGATGGCGCTCGACGAGTAGACCATCACGACGCCCAAGCCGAGGAGGCCGAGGACGACGAGGAAGAGAAAGTAGTCCGGGCTGACCTTGCGCGGCACTATCGGCCCCGCCCGATCACGCGACGTCCCTCCCCCACCCGCCGTCCCTCCCCCGTCCGCCTACCCGCCCTCGCGGGCCGGCGGGTCCAGACGCCACACTTCCTCGCGGAAGACCTCGCCGCGGTGCTCGTAGTCGCGGAACATGTCGAACGACGCGCAGGCCGGCGACAGCAGCACCACGTCCCCCGGGGCGGCCAGGGCGAAGGCCTGCCGCACCGCCCCCCCCATGGAGTCGGCGGCGTGGACGGCCGTCACCGCGGCGAGCGCGGGCCCGAGGGTAACCCGGCCCTCGCCGATCAGCACGGCCGCCTTGACCCGCCCGGCCGCCGCCGCCAGCGGGGTGAAGTCCTGGCCCTTGTCGCGCCCGCCCGCGATGAGCACCACCGGCTCGCCAAAGGACGCCAGCGCCTTGAGCGTCGCGTCCACGTTGGTCCCCTTGGAGTCGTTGTAGAAGGCGACGCCCCGCAGCTCGCGGATCCACTCGAGACGATGGGCGACCCCGCGGAACGCCTTGATGGCCGCCCGCAGGCGCTCGGGCGGCACGCCGGCCCATGCGGCGCAGACGGTGGCCGCCAGCACGTTCTCCAGGTTGTGGTCGCCGCGGAGGAAGATCTCTTCGAGGGGGCACACGGCCGCCGCCTGAGTACCGAGCCGGAGGGTCACCCATCCGCCATCCACGTAGGCCCCGGCGTCGACGGGGGCGCGGCGGCTGAACCACAGGACCCGACCCCGCGGCCGGGTCGCCAGCGCCGCGGCGCCCGGGTCGTCGGCATTGACGACGGCCCAATCGTCGGCGGTCTGGCGCAGAAAGATCCGTGCCTTGGCCTCCGCGTACGCGGCCAGCGTCCGGTGGCGATCGAGGTGGTCCGGCGTGAGGTTCAGCAGCGCCGCCACCCGCGGGCGGAACGCGTCGGTCGTCTCGAGCTGGAAGCTGGAGACCTCCGCCACCACCAGCCCGTCGGCCGGGAACGCGAGCGCCTCGGCCGCCAGCGGCCGCCCGATGTTGCCACCCACCAGGACCGGCCGGCCCGACGCCTGGAGGAGCGCCCCGACGAGCGCCGTCGTGGTGGTCTTGCCGTTGGTTCCGGTCACCGCGATGACGTCCGCCGTCATGGCCCGGTACGCGAGCTCGATCTCTCCGATGACCGGCACGCCGCGCCGCCGGCAGTCGGCGAGCTCCGGCTGGTCGGCCGGTACCCCGGGGCTCACGACCACGAGCTCCACGTCGCGGAACGCCGCCGGCGGGTGGCCGCCCGCGTAGAGGCTCACGCCCTCGGCGGCGAGCGCCTGCGCGACCGGGCTCAAGGCCGAGGCCGCCTGGGCGTCGGTGGCGGTCACCTCGGCGCCGCACGCGAGGAGAAGACGGGACGCCGCCACGCCGCTCCGCGCGAGCCCCACCACGGTCACCCGCCGCCCGGCCAGGGCCGTGCGCCAGGCCGCGCCCCGCTCGGCCGTGATCCACGCGGGCTCGAGCGCCGCCGCCATCATCTCAGACCTCCTCGAAGGGGGGCTTCGCCCCCCTTCCGACGGCCCTCGCGGCACAGCCGCGCCCTTCGCCCTCCGGCGAAGGGATCGGGCCTGCCTCCCCCCAGGAAAAGCCGGAAGTCTGAGGCGCGGCGAGACCGGAGTACGATTCGGCGAATGGGCCCGTGCTTCATCGGAGTTTGAGGGTCGTCACGGCCAGCAGCGCCATGAGCAACGACAAGATCCAGAAGCGGATCACGATCTTCGACTCCGCCCAGCCCCGGAGCTCGAAGTGATGATGTATCGGGGCCATCCGGAAGATCCGCCGGCCGGTGAGGCGGAAGGATGCCACCTGGAGGATCACCGATACCGCCTCGACCACGAAGAGGCCGCCGATGAACGGCAGCAGCAGCTCCACCTTGGACAGCACCGCCAGCGCCCCGATCGCGCCACCGAGGGCCAGTGAGCCCACGTCGCCCATGAAGACCTCGGCGGGGTGGCTGTTGAACCAGAGGAAGCCCACGCTGGCGCCCATCAGGGCCCCACAGAAGACCGCGAGCTCGCCGGCGCCCTTCACCTTGAGGATGAAGAGGTACTCCGAGAGACGGGCGTGCCCGGTCACGTACGAGAAGATCCCGAGCGCGATGGCCGCCACGATCACGGGCCCCATGGCCAGGCCATCCAGCCCATCGGTCAGGTTGACGGCGTTGGAGGAGCCGACGACGATCAGCGCCACGAACAGGATGTAATAGGGCCCGAGGTCCGGCACCCACTCCTTGGCGAACGGCACCACGAGCTGGGTCGTCACCCCGTCCGAGGGGTAGCGGTAGAGATAGGCGCCCAGCCCCACGCCGACGGCCGTCTGCATCGTGAACTTCTCGCGGATCTTGAGCGGCCGCGCCCGCCGGAGCTTCAGCCAGTCGTCGTAGAACCCGATCGCCCCCAGCAGGGCCGTCACGATCATCACGACCCAGACGTAGCGGTTCTGCAAGTTCCCCCACAACAGACACGAGCCGAAGAGCGCGCTCAGGATCAACAGCCCGCCCATCGTCGGCGTGCCCGCCTTGCCGCGGTGCCGCTCGGGGCCGTCGACGCGGATCTTCTCCCCGATCTGGAGCGCCAAGAGCTTCCGGATCACCCACGGCCCGAGGACGAGACAGATGAGGAGTGCGCTCAGGAGCGCCATCGCCGTCCGGAACGTGATGTACCGGAACACGTTGAAGACGATGTGGTACTTCGCGTAGGCGGTGAGGAGCGTCAGCATGACCGGCGCGGCTCCGGCCCACCCCCGCGGAGTCCGGCGAGCAGCGCGTCGACGGCGCGCTCCATCCGCATCCCGCGCGACCCCTTGACCAGCACGCGGTCCCCCCGCGCGACGCGCGCCATCAGGTACGCCACGGCCGCCTCCGGGGCATCGAACGCCGCGACGTCCGGGCACCCGGCCGCCCGGGCGGCCGCCGCCGCCGCCCGCATCGCCGGCCCAACCGTGACCAGGCCGGCGGCGGGAAGGGCCGCCACCCACCGTCCAGCCTCGGCGTGCGCGGCCTCACTCGCCGGGCCCAGCTCGAGCATGTCGCCGAGCAGGACCCACGCCCGGCTGTGCGGAGCCAGCTCCCGCAGGGTGTCGAGCGCCCCCCGCAGCGAGACGGGATTCGCGTTGTAGGTGTCGTCCAGCACGACCACGCCGGCCACCTCGTGGGTGAGGAGGCGGCCCTTGACGGGAGCCACGCGGGCGAGCCCCTCGGCGGCGGCGTCCGGCGGGAGGCCCAGCGCCGTGCCGACCGCGACCGCGGCCGCCGCGTTCCAGGCATTGTGCCGACCGAGCAGCGGCAGCCGGATCGCCGCCGAGCGTCCCCCGGCCGTCACCGTGAACGCGAGCCCGCCCGGCGCCGGCGCGACCGCGGAGAGCCGGACGTCGGCCTGCTCGGCCTGCCCATAGGTCAGGACGGGAGCCCGGGCCTCGCGGGCGAGGGCGAGCACGAGCGGGTCATCGGCGTTGAGGACCACGACCCCCTCCGGCGGGATCGCGTGGACCAGCTCGGCCTTCGCCTTCTGGACCCCTTCGATCGAGCCCAGCCCTTCGAGGTGAGCGGGCGCGATGGTGGTGAGGACGCCGATCGTCGGTTGGGCGATCTGTGCGAGCGCGGCGATCTCGCCGAAGGCGTTCATGCCGAGCTCGACCACGGCCACCTGGTGGTCGGCCTCGAGCTGGAGAAGCGTGAGCGGAAGGCCCCACTGGTTGTTCAGGCTTCCGGCCGCCTTGAGGACGCGGAATCGCTGCGCCAGGACGGCCGCCGCCAGCTCCTTGGTCGTCGTCTTCCCGTTGGAGCCCGTGATGCCCACCACCGGCAGCCCGTGGCGGCGCCGGTGGAAGGCGGCGAGACGCTGGAGCGCCTGCGTGGTGTCCTCGACGAGGATGACCGCGACCGCGGCCGGGAGGGCGAGATCGGCCGGGAGGTGCGTCACGACCAGGGCCGCCGCCCCGCGCTGGAGGGCGTCGCCGATGAAGGCGTGCCCGTCCTGGTGATGGCCGCGGATCGCGAAGAACGCGGCGCCGGGAGCACAGGTCCGGCTGTCGATGGAGACGCCGCTGACGCGCCCCTCGAGTCGCCCGGCCACCAGGGCCCCCTCTGTCCCCCGCATCACGTCAGCGAGCGTCAGCGCGGCCATGGTGTCACCGTCTCAACCCGGCGAGGATCTCGCGGACCACCTGGCGGTCGTCGAAGGGGAGGGTCTGGCTGCCGACGATCTGGTACGTCTCGTGGCCCTTCCCGGCGATCACGAGCGTATCCCCGGCACGCCCCCATGCCAGCGCGTCGCGGATCGCCTCGCGTCTGTCGGGATGACTAGTATAGCCGCCGGGGGGAGGCGGCACCACACCTACGGAAATCTCCTCAAGGATGGCGCGCGGGTCCTCGGAGCGCGGGTTGTCCGAGGTCAGCCAGACGCGATCCGCCAGCTCGGCGGCGATCCGGCCCATGATCGGACGCTTGCCGCGGTCCCGGTCCCCGCCGGCGCCGAAGACGACCCCCAGCCGGCCCGGGGTGAGCGGGCGGGCCGCCTCGAGCACGCGGCGGAGCGCGTCGGGCGTGTGGGCGTAGTCGACGACGACGAGGAAGTCCTGGCCGGCGTCGATGCGCTCGAAGCGGCCCGGAACCGAGCGGACCCCGGCCAGGGCCGTCGCGATGGCGTCGCGCGACAGCCCCAGGGCGACACCGGCGGCCACCGCCCCGAGCAGGTTCATCACGTTGTGCTCGCCGATGAGCGCGGAGGCGAGGCCGACCGGTCCGAGCGGCGTCTCCGCCTCCAGCGTGATGCCGCCGGGGCCGGACTCGTAGGCCCGCGCGCGCACGGCGTGCTCGGCCCCCGGCCCGCCCAAGCCGAACGTCAGGACGCGGCCCGGGAACACGGGCTCGAGTGCCCGCGCCCAGCGCGCGCCGACCGGGTCGTCCGCGTTGAGCACGGCGGCGGCCCCCGGCTTGCCGCTCTCGCGGAGGAGCTCGAAGAAGAGCCGGCCCTTCGCCTCGGCATAGCGCTCCATCGTCCCGTGGAAATCGAGATGGTCCTGCGTGAGGTTCGTGAAGATCGCCACGTCGAAGGCCACCCCATCCGCGCGCCGCTGCTCGAGGGCGTGGGAAGAGACTTCCATCGCCACACCGCCGACCCCGGCGACGACCATCTCGGCCAGGAGCCCCTGGAGCTCGAGCGTGTCGGGCGTCGTCTGGGTCGCTTCCCGCGCCGCCCCGCGGATGACGTACCAGATGGTCCCGATGACGCCGGTCGCGAGCCCCCGGGCTCGCAGGAGCGCCTCGACCAGGTAGGAGGTCGTCGTCTTCCCGTTGGTGCCGGTGACCCCGACGACCGTGAGCGCCCGCGACGGGTGGCCGAAGTAGGCGTCGGCCAGGCGCGGGAGCGCCCGGCGGGTGTCGGGCACCAGGATGCGTCCGACCGCGCGGCCCGGCAACGGATCGGGCGGCTCGGCGACCACGGCGGTCGCGCCGCGCTCGACGGCCTGCGGGATGAAGCGATGCCCATCGGCCCGGAGCCCGCGTACCGCCACGAAGCAGCCGCCTGCGCTCACGCGCCGGGAGTCGTCGGTGAGGCCGCGGACTTCGGCCGGCATGGGGCCGTGCAGGGCCTTGTCCGGCAGGGCGCCGAGGAGCCGCTCCAGCGGCACGCCTTCTCCGGTCATCGCGTCCCCACCGCTCGCCCGTCTGCCAGGCTGGCCAGCGGCGGGGCCAGCTCGAGCCGGCAGACCGCCCCGGACGCCAGGGGAGTCCCCACCGGCGGCGCCTGGCGGACGACGACGCCGCTCCCCGCCACGGCCACCTCGACGTCGTAGGTCGCCAGGAGCACGAGCGCCTGCCGGAGTGTCCGCCCCACCAGATCCGGCATCACCGGCGCCTCGGCGTCGGCCTCCACCAGGGGGGCGAGGGCCGCTGGGGCGACCGGCGGCGGCTCGGCAGACACGGAGGCGCGGACGATCTGGACCGAGGGCACGTCCGCGGGCGGGATCTCCAGATGCCGCAAGGCCTGTCCGGCGACCACGGCGAAGATCGGCGCCGCCGCCTCGGACCCCCAGACCACCGTCTTCGGCTCGTCGAGCATGACGAACATCGCCAGCCGTGGAGCGTGTGCGGGGACGAACCCCACGAAGGACAGCACGCCGGGCTTACGGGAATAGACGTGCGTCGCCGGGTCCAGCTTCTGGGCGGTGCCGGTCTTCCCGGCCACGGCGAACCCCTCGACCGTGGCCTTGTGGCCGGTTCCCGTGGCCACCACGGCCGTCAGGATCTCCCGCAGCGTCGCCGCCGTCCCAGGTGAGATGACCTGGCGGACCGTCTGCGGCTCCGTCCGGCGCACCTCCCGGCCGTTGCCTTCCAGGACGGCCCGGACCACGTGGGGTTGCATGAGCCGGCCGTCGTTGGCGATGGCGGCCATGGCGCCCAGCATCTGGACCGCCGTGACCGACACCTCCTGGCCGATCGACATCGTGGCCAGGGACAGGCCCGACCATCGCTGAGGCGGGCGGAGCTGGCCCCGGCTCTCACCCGGGAGCCCGAGGCCGGTGAGGCTCCCGAACCCGAACGCCGTCATGTACTTGTAATAGCGGTCGCGGCCGAGCGACAGGCCGACCTTGATCGCGCCGACGTTCGACGAGAACTGGAGGATCTCGCGGAACGACAGCCATCCGTAGCGCTTCCAGTCGTGAATCGCCCGGTTCGCCACCGTGATGACGCCCT
Organism: Candidatus Methylomirabilota bacterium; assembly: GCA_036005065.1. Lineage (NCBI taxonomy): Bacteria > Methylomirabilota (SeqCode) > Candidatus Methylomirabilota bacterium. Next base: position 37,006 of record DASYQW010000065.1, read on the forward strand.
GCTCGCCGTAGAAGCGGTCGTCGGGGCGGACGACCCCCTCCTCGAGCGCGGCGGCGGCCAGAATCGCCTTGAACGTCGAGCCCGGCTCGAAGGGGTCCGTGATCGCGCGGTTCCGCCACAGCTCGGACCTGGCGCTCTGATAGGCATTGGGGTTGAAGGTCGGCCGCTGGGCCATGGCCAGGATCTCGCCGGTCCGGGGGTCCATGGCCACGATCATGCCGGCCCGCGCGCCCGTCCGGCGCCAGGCCGCGTCGAGCTCGCGCTCGGCGACGTACTGGATGGTGGCGTCGAGCGTCAGCACCAGGCCGAGCCCGGGCGTCGGCGGCTTGAGGATCGTGGGCTGGGCGGTCACGTCGCGCCCCAGGGCGTCGCGCTCGACCAGGGCCAGCCCGGCCTCACCGGCCAGGGTGCGGTCGTGCGCCAGCTCCACGCCCTCCAGCCCGCGATCGTCGAACCCTTCGAAGCCGAGGACGTGAGCGGCCAGCTCGCGGTTCGGGTAGAAGCGCAAGGACTCGGGAAAGCTCCCGATTCCCGGCAGCCCCAGGGCACGGATCGGCTGGAGCGCCGCCGGGGGGAGCTTCCGCTTGAGCCAGACGAACGGCCGGTCGGCCTGCAGGCGCTCGAGGAGCTCCTCGGCCCGCTCGCCCAAGAGCGGCGCGAGCCGGGCCGCCGTCCCCGCCCGGTCGGGAATCCGGCGCGGCAAGGCGTAGACGGACTCCACCTCGGTCGAAACGGCCAGGACGCGGCCGTGGCGGTCATAGATGGGGCCCCGCCGAGGCTTGAGGGGGATCGTCTTCGCGTACTGGCGCTCGGCGAGGCGGGACAGGTCGTCGTGGCGGAGGAGCTGGAGGTGGCCGAGGCGGAGGACTACGACCAGGTGGATGGCGAAGAGGACGCCGGCCAGGACGAGCGCGCGGGTCCGGAACCGGGACGTCGACCTCGTCATGCTGCCCCGGCCGGATCTACGGTCGGCCGCGTGGTGCGGTCATGGCATGGTCCTCGGCGGCGGTTCGGAGTGCCGCGCTGCCCGGCTCGGCGATCTCGGAGGGCACGAACTCCCGCGCGAGCCGCACCTGGTCGCGCGCCGGCTCGGTGAGCCCGAGCGGGCGCGCGGCCGAGTCCACGCGCGCGTAGGAGCGTAGCGAGAGGAGCTCCAGGCGGAGTCGCTTGTTCTGCTCTCCGACTTCCTGGAGGAGGCTCCGCAGGTCTTCCAGCTCGTAGGACACCCGCACGCGCTGGACGTGGAGCCAGACATACCCGAGCACGCCTCCGACCAGGCAACAGCCGAGGCAGAGTACCCCGGCCATCGCCCGCAGGCGGCGACGATCCCGTTCGCGAACCAGCGATCCGGCCTGATTGTGCATGAACCGCGTCATCGTTTTCCTCAACCTCGCTCGAGCACTCGGAACTTGGCGCTCCGGGCACGGGGGTTCTGGCGGATCTCGTCCGCGCCCGGCCGGACCGGCTTGGGCGTGGCCAGCCGGAACCCCGGCTCGGCCGCGAACTGCCGGAACGCGCGCTTGACGAGGCGATCTTCCAACGAGTGAAACGCGATGACTCCGAAGCGGCCGCGGGGCGCGAGGAGGCGCGCGGCCTGCGGCAGCGCGGCCTCGAGGCTTCCCAGCTCGTCGTTGACGGCGATGCGGAGGGCCTGGAACGTCCGGGTCGCCGGGTGGAGACGGCGCGGGCGGCGATGGGGCGGAATGGCGGCGATGACGAGATCGGCAAGCGCCCGAGTCGTCGTGATCGGAGCGCGGGCCCGGGCCGCCGCCAGACGGCTGGCGATGCGGCGGGCCGCGGGCTCCTCCCCGTAGGTGGCGATCAGCCGTGCCAGCTCGGGCTCGGGCGTCTCGCGGAGGAGATCGGCCGCCGTCAGCCGCTGGCGCGTGTCGAGGCGCATGTCGAGCCGCTCGTCGGCCTGGAACGAGAAGCCGCGGCCGCCGCCCTGGAGCTGAAACGACGAGAGGCCGAGGTCGAGCAGGATCGCGTGCGCCGCTTCGATGCCGCACGCCGCCGCCTCGGCGGCGAGGTGGCGGAAGTCGGCGTGCCGGAGGACGACGCGCGCGCCGAAGGGCAGAAGCCGCCGGGTCGCGAGCTCGAGCGAGGCCGCATCACGGTCGAGCCCGAGGAGCCGCGATGTGTCGGTCGATTCCAGGAGCGTGGCCGCGTGGCCGCCGAGGCCCACCGTCCCGTCGACGATCCAGCCGCCGGCCGGCACCGGGGCGAGCCAGCGCACCACCTCCTCGCGGAGCACGGGCCGATGAAGCTCGGACGGGGGCGGGGACGGCTCGATCGGCGTCGCGGCGTTCACAGCCCGAACTCGCTGGCCTTGCGGGCGCTCTCGTCGAAGCTCCCGCGCATGCGATGGTAGTGGTCGTCCCAGCGCTCGCGACCCCAGATCTCGAACCGGGTGAGCGCGCCCGCGATCACGACGTCCTTCTGAAGGCCGGCGAACTCGCGGAGCTCGGGCGGCACGAGCGTGCGGCCGGCCTTGTCCACGGGACAGTCCTTGGCGCTGGCGACCGTGATCCGGACGAAGGTCCGCATCTCGGGCGAGAACTGCGGCTGCTGCCGGAGCTTTTCCTCGAACCGCTCCCACTCGTCCATCGGGTAGGCCACGATGCAGTGATCGCCCTCGGTCAGCACGAGCGTGTCGGTGCCGCGCTCGGCCAGCTCCTCGCGGAACTTGGCCGGGATGCTGAGGCGCCCCTTGGGGTCGATCGTGTGGTGGTACCGCCCCCGGAACACCCGCTCCCATCCTCCCCGGCTCTCCCGTCATCCCGAAGGCCACCGGGCCAGGGTGGACAGCTCTGCCCTGGCCATTGCCCCCCAGAAAATCCCACTTCATCCCACTTTGTGGAGCCCATGCTACAAAGCGGCGCCGAGGCCTGTCAAGTGGAAAAATGCCGTTCCAAAAAGAAAAAAACGGGGCTTCGGCAGGAAACAACCGGTGGTAGAGGTTGGCCCCTAGGAATACCTCACATAGAGGTCCCGGAGGAGGCGGCGGTGGCGGGCGGATTCGGCCGCCAGCCGGGGCAGGTCCGGCCAGGGGCTCAGGTCCCCGAGCAGTCCGGCCAGCTCGCGGTAGGCGACCTCGAGGGCGCGCTCGCCCTGGAATGCCTGGGCGAAGGCCTCGGAACGGCGCTCGACTGCGGCATCGAGAGTCGCCGGAGCGGGTCCGGCGGTGGCGGCGACACGCGCGTCGCCGTGAAGCGCGCCGAGGAGCGGCTCGAGCATGCGGACGTGGGCTCGCTTGGCCGCGGCGAGCTCCGCCAGCGCGCCACGGAGATGAGGAAGCGCGGTGCCGGCGGCGAAGCGGTCGTAGAGCTCCGCGAGCGCGTGCTCGGTGCGGACGATCTCGGCCAGGAGCTCGGCGGCGGCCACGCGGCGCGGAAGCGACAGGGCGTCGAGCGCGGTTTCACTCATGAGCGGCGTGGGGACCGGCGATTCCCGCATCACGGAGCGCCGCCCCACGGCAAGACGAGGGACAAACGCCGTGCGATGGTACCGGCCCGAGGCCCGAGTCCCGGTAGGACGCAGGTTCGAGGGGCGCGCCGCAGGACGTCGCGGGGCTGGGGCCCCGCCGTCCGAGGCGCACCAATCCCAGGAGGCGGGCCGAGACGTATGCCGCATACGTTGAGGCCCGCCGACGACCGAGGACGACCCGGGGCGATGGGCATCGGGCCGGGCCGCTCAGGCGCCGCGGAGGCGCGGGTCGAGTGTGTCCCGCAGGGCATCGCCCAAGAGATTGGAGCCGAACACGGCCAGGCTGATGGCGATGCCCGGAAACAGCACGAGGTGGGGCGCCTTCTGGGCGTACTCGGCGGCGGACACCGACAGCATCCGCCCCCACGACGGGTACGGCTCCGGCACGCCGAGCCCGAGAAACGACAGCGCCGCTTCCACCAGGATGGCGCTGCCGAGCTGGGCCGTGCAGAGGACGATGAAGGGCCCGATCGTGTTGGGAAGGATGTGACGGAACGCGATCCGAAGATGGCCTATCCCCACCGCCCGCGCGGCCTCCACGTATTGCATCTCCCGGATGGAGAGGACACTGGAGCGGATGACCCGGGCCGCCCTCGGGACGATGGGGATCGAGATCGCGATGACCACGTTCTGGATCGAAGGGCCGAGCGAAGCCGACATCACCAGCGCGAGAACGAGCAGGGGCAAGCCCTGCAGAATGTCGAGGATGCGTTGCCCGATGAGGTCCGTCTTGCCGCCGATGTAGCCGGACAGGAGTCCGATGATGCCGCCCAGCACCGAGCCCAGCAGCGTGGAGGCCACCCCCACGATGAGCGACACCCGCGCGCCGTGGACGATCCTCGAGTAGATGTCGCGCCCGAGGTGATCCGAGCCCAGCCAGTGCTGGGTACTCGGCCGGGCCAGGGTGTGGGCGGCGTCGGTCGCGATGGGATCTCGGGTCGCGACCAGATCGGCGAACACCGCGGTGAAGACGATGATCATCATCACGAGGCCACCGGCGGCGCCCAGCGGCTTCTTCCTCGCGAACCGGGCCACCACCGCTCCCACGCCCGGGCGCGTCGGCGCCGGCACCAGGATGACGGCGTCCACCCCCAGGCCGGCGGACCTAACGGCCATACCGCACCCGTGGGTCGAGCACGCCGTAGAGGAGGTCCACCAAGAGGTTGGAGAGGATGACAATGATCGCGATGAACATCACCAGGTTCTGGACGATGGGATAGTCGCGCCAGAGGATGGCCTGGACCAGGAAGCGGGCCACGCCCGGCAAATTGAACACCGTCTCGGTCACTACCAGCCCGCCGATGAGGAAGGCGAACTCGATGCCGATCACTGTCACCACCGGGAGGATCGCGTTCTTGAGGGCGTGCCGCCAGATCACCACTCGGCCGCGCTGCCCCTTGGCCCATGCCGTTCGCACATAGTCCTCGCGCAGCACCTCCAGGAGCGACGAGCGCGTGATGCGCATGATCAATGCCGATGAGCGATAGCCCACCGCCAGGGCGGGGAGCAGGAACTGCACGGCGTGCAGCCGGAAGTTCTCGGTGGGCCGCACGTAGGTCATGGGCGGGATCCACCCGAGCCAGGCCACCAGCCCCAGGATGATCACCATCCCGAGCCAGAAAGACGGCATCGAGAGCCCGGCCAGGCTCACCACGCGCAGCACGTAGTCGAGCGTCGTGTCCTGGCGGACCGCGCTCACCACGCCGGTCGGCACGCCGAGGAGCACGGCGATCAGGGTCGAGAGCACGGCCAGCTCCACGGTGACGGGGATCAGCGGTCGGATGACTTCCCACGCCGGCAAATCGTAGCGGTAGGACTTGCCGAGGTCCCCCGACAGGATCTGGCGGAGCCACTCGAGGTACTGGACCCACAGTGGCCGGTCCAGGCCGAGCTCCCGCATGATCTCTGTACGGGCGCCCGGGTCCACGAAGCCGGCGGTCGAGAACAGGATGTCGACGATGTCGCCCGGGGCGAGGCGGAGCAGCACGAAGATCACGACCGACATGCCCAGCAAGGTCAGCACGGCGATGCCCAGCCGCTGGGCGACGTAGGTCTTCACCCGAGGCTCCTGAACGTGGATGGAGGAGGCCCGTCGCCTCCCCCATTCCGTCGGATTCCAGCGACGCTGCTACTTGTCCCGCCAGACCTCTTGCATGCGGCCGAAGTTGTAGATGTTGTGGTGCGGGATCATGTTCTTGACGTGCGGCCAGACCGTGAAGTAATCGAGCCGATAGTCCAGAATCGGCCGCGCCGCGTCCTCTTCCAGCCTCTTCTGGATCGCGTGGACCAGGGCCAGGCGCTTCTTCGGGTCCAGCTCCTGCGACTGCTGGTCGATCATCGTCGTCACCTGCTCGCTGCAGTACTGGCTATAGTTGCGCGGAGAGGCGCAGCCGTAATTCTCGTAGAAGTTGGCGTCGGGGTCGTCCACCCCCAGACCGGTGAGGTTGGCGCCGATCTGGTAGTCCCCCCGGGTGGCCATCGCGTGCCACTGCGCGGTCTCGATCTGCTTGAGGGTGGCTTCGATGCCGACCTGCTTCAGCTCGTTGATCACGAAGGAGGCCATGTCCACGTAGATCGCGATGGCGCGGGTCACCATCTCGACGCGGAGGGGATTCTGGGGCGTGATGCCCGCCTCGGCCAAGACCTTCTTCGCCCGCGCTTTCATGTCTTCGAGCTTTCCATAGCCCGGCAGCGCGGTCAGGTCCTTCTCGAGGAGGCCCCAGATGCCGAAAGGCCTGGACGGCAGCGAGCCCGCCAGGAAGGCCCCGCCCTGGTGCACGGCCTGGATCAGGCCCCGGCGATCAATGGCGTAGCTCACCGCCAGCCGCACCTTCACGTTGTCGAAGGGCGGCTTCTTGACGTTCATGATGATGTTGTCGCTGACGGCCGTGCCCACCGGCGCCGCCACCAGCTGAGGAACCGCCTTCTTGAGCTGCTCGGCGGTCGTCTTGGTGGTTTCGCCGGGGAAGGCGACGTCGAGCTGTCCGGCCTGGAGCGCGGCGGTCCGCGTCCCCCGCTCCTGGATGACCACGTAGCGGAGGCCGTCGAGGTACGGCCGGCCCTTCACGAAATAGTCGGGGTTCTTGACGAACTCGACGAATTCGCCCTTCCGCCACTCCTTGAGCTTGAAGGGCCCGGTGCCGATACAGCCCGTTCGGTAGCTGGCCGGTGGGACGTGCGCGGCGTAGATCGGCGTGTAGCCCGAGGCGAGCATGGTCAGGAGCGACGGCTGGGGACGCTTCAGCCGGAAGACCACCGTGTGGGCGTCGGCCGCCTCGATGGCTTCCACGTTGGCGTACCAGTCCTTCCGCGGGTTGATGCGGAGCTTGGCCGGGGCGTCGGACGCCTCGCGCAGCATGTCAAAGGTGAACTTGACGTCCTTCGAGGTGAAGGGCTTCCCGTCGTGCCACTTGACGTCCTTGCGGAGGAAGAAGATCAGGTTGCGGTAGTTGTCCTGCCAGGACCACTTCTCGGCCAGCTCGCCGATGATGGTATCGGGACTCTCCACGGGCTTGAGGGGATCGAAGTACACCAGGTTGTTGAAGCACGGGCTGGCGGGAAACACGGTCGAGATCGTGGCGGTCTCGTGGATGGCGAAGCCTTGCGGGAGATCCTCGCGTAGCATCACGTTGAGCGTGCCGCCGGGCCTGGGCGCCTGGCCAGCGACGGGCGTCGACGCCACCACCAGCGCGGCGAGCATGAGCCCGCCCATGACGGTCAGAATGCGGAACCGCCTCATGCTCCATCCTCCTGCTCGCTCCCGCCGCGACGGCGGAAGGCCGGTCGGGACACGGACCCGGTACGGAAGGACACCTCGGCGGGCGCCGAATGGATCCCGAGTGGTTATGCCGAATATACGCCGAAGGCGCCCGCCCCCACAAGTCGACGCCGCCCGCCGGCGGGCGGCGCGGGCGCGGGACGGATCCTGCCCAGCCTGTGGCTCCGCCAGCAGGGGTTCTCTCCGGATGGAGGATGGCGAGCGACCCACCGAGCGCGGTGGTGCATCGAGGAGTGCTCCGAGCGGCGGCTTCGCCGCCGCCACGCCGGGGGGGCATCGGGGTCTTCCGAGACCCCCCGAAATGACCTAGGACGCGGCGCTCAGCGTCGACTTCTCGGGGACGAGGACCTCCACGCGGAGGGTGAACTTCCGCGTCTCGCCGGGACGAAGGGCCCCGACGCCGACGACGCGGCGGGCGACCAGCTCGCCCCGCTCGTCATGGATCTCGATGAGCACGGAGTACTCCCACGCGGCCTCGGTTCCCGGGTGGCGGATCGTGCCGTCCACGCTCAGAGGACAGACGGTAGACGGCGACGGCCGCGCGACGCTGACGGCATCGAACCGGAGGTGGCGCTGGCACGCCGGGCAGGTGGCCGCACTGCGGAGGATGCGCTCTCCGCAGTGCGGGCAGTTCCAGGCGTCGCCCGCCATGGCGCTGCGCAGGGTCATCGAACGGAGGGGGGTGCGCTTTCGGGTGCGGTCGCGCCCTCGATCTCACCCTCCTTCCACCCGAACTCGACCTTGCCCCGCATCTTCGACCCGGCCGCTACCGTGAGGCTGCCCGCCTTCAGGTCGCCGATCAGCGTGCCGGACTCTTTGAACTCCACGCGGGCCTTGGAGACGATGTGCCCGCGCACCTCGCCCCCGACGAGCACGGTGTCGGCCTTCACCTCGCCGTCGATCGACGCGCCGGGCTCGATCGTCAACTCGCCCTTGACGTTGACATTGCCCTTGAAGCGGCCGGCCACGCGGATGTTGCCGTTGCCCTCGATCTTCCCTTCGATCGTGAGGCCCGCGGCCAGGACCGACTCGGACGGCTTCGCTTGGCTGATCGCCATCGGCTTTTCCTCCGCTCCCCGTAGGGGCTCCGCCGAACGCATCGGGGCCGGAAACGGCGCGGCAGGCGGCGTCTCGACCTTGGGCTCGGGCTTGGTCACCGGGTCATCCTTGCGGGGCTGCTGACCAAATAATGCCATGTTCACGCCTCCTTGACCATACCGACACTCCCAACCTGTCCCCAGCCTCGGTTCGAGGTCGCTGGCGGCGGGATTGCCTCTTCATAGCCCAGAGGGCTTCGGTGTGTCAAGCATTCTTGGCTCATGGCGCACTCTCAAAGGAGAGTGCGTACGGAAAACTCACGAGCCTCACCGCCATCAGGCCAGGGTGAGGCGGGCCGCCTCGGCGATCGCCCCGGCATCGATCCCGTAGTGGCGATAGAGGTCGTCGCGCGCGCCGGACTGGCCGAAGCCGTCGACCCCGAGGGCGACCTGGGGCACGCCCAGCGCGACGCCGAGCCAGGCGAGCGCGTGCGAGTGCCCGTCGAGCACGCTCACCACCGGCACCTCGCCCTCCACCTCGTCGGGCGGCATCAGCGCCCGGATCCAGGCGCGGGCCGGCCGCCCGGTCCTCCGAGTCGGCGCCTCCAGCCCCGCCCGCCATCCGTCGTAGCAGCGGCGGGCGCTCGTCAGGGCCAGGACGTTGGCGAAGATCCCCTCCGCTTCGAGCGTGCGGCTGGCCGCGACCGCCTCCGGGATCATCACGCCGGTAGCGACCAGGTTCACGACGTTGGCGCCGGGCTCGTAGCCGGGACGCGCGCGGTGATCGATCAGCCGGTACCCGCCGCGCAGGACCTGGGCCCGTAGGGCCGCCTCCCCCAGCCGCCCGACCGCGGGGTCGAGCAGGGCCTGGTCCACGAGCTTGGTCGAGAGTCGGAGGTAGATGGCCTGCCCGTGCTCGCGGTCCTGGATCTGCCGCAGCGCCTCGAGCAGGAGCCATTCCACCTCCCGGGCGAAGGCGGGCTCGAAGGCGACGAGGTTCGGCACCTCCAGCCCCAGGCTCGGGGTCAGGACCGACTGGTGGGCGCCGCCCTCGGGGGCGAGCGTGATCCCGGAGGGACTCGCGACGAGGATGAAGCGGGCCCGGGAGTACGTGGCGTGGAGGAGCGGGTCGAGCCCGCGCGGCAGGAAGCAGTCGTAGAGGGTCCCGATCGGCAGGAGCCGGCGACCCGTCAGCTCGGGGGCCAGGCCCAGCACCGAGAGCAGGATGAAGAAGGACGCCTCGCCGATGCCGAGCTCGATGTGCTGGCCGCCGGGACTCTCGCGCCAGCGCACCACCGAGGCGAGGCCGTGGCGCTCGAATGCGTCGTCGCGCTTGCGAGCGGCATAGACGCCGCGACGGTTCACCCAGCCCGACAGGTGGGTCGTCGTCGCCACGTCGGGCGAGAGGGTGACGAGGACCCGGCTCAGCTCCGGATCACGTCCCAGCGCGGCCAGCACATCGCCGAAGGCCTCCTGGGTCGACGTCTCGGGCCGGAGCGGGAGCTCGAGGCGATCGGGAATCGGGATCGGCGGCGGGTCGGTGTACGGGCGCGGGAGCCCGATCCCGGCCGCCATCACGTGCCGGATGTAGCGGTCCTCCTCGCTGCCGGACGGAAACGGCCGGAGCTCCTCGCCGTCCGCCACGCCGAGTTCGCGCTGCATGGCCTGAAGCTGGTCGGCCGTGACCTGGGCGCCGTGGTTCAGCGGATCGCCGGCGAACGGGAGCCGCCAGCCCTTGAGCGTCCAGGCCAGGATGGCCACCGGCCGGTCGGCCACCCGATCGGCCTCGGCGAACGCGGCCACGATGGCGTCGAGGTCATGGCCGCCGAGATCCGTGAGGAGCGCCCGAGCCTCGCCATCCTCGAGCCTGTCGAGCGCCGCCCGCACGTCGGCCGGCGCGCCTTCCAGGAGCGCCCGGCCGGCCGCCGCCGGAGGAAGCCGCAGGAGGGCGTGGTACTCGAGGTTCTCCATGGCCTCGAAGCGGGCGCGAAGCCACGCCCCACCCGGCGCGGCGAAGCGCGCCCGGAGGCGGCCGCCGAAGCGGAGCCGGATCACGTGCCAGCCCAGGGCGCCGAAGAGCGCCTCGAGCTGGCGGCTCCGGCGGTCTCCGACCACGCGGTCCAGGCTCTGGCGATTCAGGTCCACCACGACGATGTGACCCGCCAGGTCGGCCATCGCCTCTTCGGTCCAGGCCTCCCACACGCTCCCCTCGTCGAGTTCGGCGTCGCCGACCAGCGCGATGTTGCGCGGGCGCCCGATCGTCGTCGAGGCCGCCGGCGATCCCGGGGCCGGCTCGCCCGGGCCGCCGAAGTGGTCGGCGACGTACCGATCCACGAGCGCCGCGAAGGCTGGCGCCACCGCGCCCAACCCCATCGAGCCCGTAGAGAAGTCGAACCAGTCGGGGTTCTTCGCACGGCTGGGATAGGCCTGCAGCCCGCCCAGCGCGCGATACCGGAGGAGCGCCTCGGGCGGCAGCAGCCCGCGCAGCACCTGGATCGCGTAGAAGATCGGCGCCGCCGTCGGCTTGACGGCGATGCGGTCACCGGGCCGCAGCAGCTTGAAGTAGAGGGCTGTCAGCACTGTGAGGACGGAGGTCGAGCTGGACTGGTGCCCCCCGACGCGCTCCGGCGACGGGTTCGCCCGCCGGGTGTTGGCGTAGTGAATCGTATAGGTGGCGAGCCAGAGCAGCCGGTCCTGGATGCGCGCGAGGATCCGGCGCTCCTCGGCGGTCAGATGGCTTCCGGCCGGCGTCGGCTCCATGGGATGAGGTATCTTACCGCGTAGCCACGCGCCATCACCAGGGAGGAGGTTCTCATGAGCCAGCCGACTCCGACCGCCGACCGGGCGCCGCAGGGCATCCGGCGCGGTCTCACGCACTACGGCGATCCCGCCTTCAGCCTCTTCATCCGGGGCGCCTATGCCCGCGGCGCCGGGCTCACTCCGGATGACCTCGAGCGGCCCATCGTCGGCATCGCCCAGACCTGGAGCGAGTTCAATCCCTGCCACCGCCACCTCCGCGAGGTCGCCGAGGCCGTCAAGCGCGGCGTGTGGCAGGCCGGCGGGCTCCCGCTCGAGTTCCCCACGATCTCGCTCGGCGAGATCTACCTCTCTCCGACCAGCATGCTCTTCCGCAACCTGATGGCCATGGACACCGAGGAGATGATCCTCGGCCAGCCCATGGACGGCGTCGTCCTCCTCGGCGGCTGCGACAAGACGCTGCCCGCCCAGCTCATGGGCGCGGCCAGCGCAGACCGCCCCGCGCTCGTCGTGACGGCGGGGCCGATGCTGGCCGGGCGCTACGAGGGCGCCCGCCTCGGCGCCTGCACGGACTGCCGCCGGTTCTGGAGCGAGCACCGGGCGGGGACGCTCGACGCCGCCCGCCTCGAAGCGGTCCAGGGCGAGCTCTTCCCTTCCACGGGAACGTGCATGGTCATGGGGACGGCGAGCACGATGGCCGCGCTCACCGAGGCGCTCGGGATGACGCTCCCCGGCATGGCGGCGATTCCGGCGCCGCTGGCCCGGCGGCTGCGGCTGGCCGAGGCCGCCGGGCGCCGGATCGTCGAGATGATCCGGGAAGACCTGCGCCCCTCGGCGATCCTGACCCGGGCGGCCTTCGAGAACGCGGTGCGCGTCCTGATGGCGCTCGGGGGCTCCACCAACGCCGTGGTCCACCTGCTGGCCATCGCCGGGCGCGCCGGGGTACCGCTCGGCCTCGACGACTTCGATCGTCTCGGCCGCTCCACGCCGGTCGTCGCCAACGTGCGTCCCGCGGGGCGCTACCACATGGAGGACCTCGCCGAGGCGGGGGGCATCCCCGGAGTGATGGCCGTCCTCCGGCCGCTGCTCCGCGAGGACGCCCTCACCGTGACCGGCCGGTCGCTCGGCGCCGTCCTCGACGCCACGCCGGCGCCCGGGGCCTGGCAGGACGTCATCGCCCCGCTCGAGCGCCCGCTCAAGGCCGACGGCGGCCTCGTGATTCTCCGCGGGAGCCTGGCCCCCGGCGGCGCCGTGCTCAAGGTCTCGGCGGCGACGCCCGCCCTCCTGCGCCATCGGGGGCCGGCCTGCGTCTTCCGCGACCTCGCCGACCTCACGGCCCGGGTGGACGAGGCGGCGCTACCCGTCACGCCGGAGAGCGTCCTCGTCCTCCAGAACGCGGGACCGGTGGGAGCGCCGGGGATGCCCGAGGCGGGCTCGCTGCCGATCCCGGCCAAGCTGCTGGCGGCGGGGGTGCGCGACATGGTCCGCGTCTCCGACGCGCGGATGAGCGGGACCGCGGGGGGCACCGTGGTCCTTCACGTGGCGCCGGAAGCCGCCGTCGGCGGGCCGCTGGCCCTGGTCCGGGACGGCGACGAGATCCTGCTGGACGCCGGGGCCCGGCGCCTCGATCTCCTGGTCGAGGACGCCGAGCTGGCGCAGCGGCGGGCCGCCTGGCAGCCGCCCGCGCCGCCGCCGGCGCGCGGGTACCGGCGGCTCTTCGTCGAGCGGGTCCTCCAGGCGTCCGAGGGGTGTGACTTCGACTTCCTGCGCCCGGCTCCCGTCGGCCGGCCGCCATCAGGTCCTGGGAGGAGCTGAGGCGATCCTGAACGGGGCCGCTGGCGTGCCGCGCCCGGGGTGGACTATCCTGACAGGGCTCATGAGGGAGGGTGTGACCAGGGTGGACCTGATGCTGACGCCGCCTGCCTCTGCGGCCGCTCCGCTCGTTTGAGCGCCAGCGAGGGCCGAGGACGCCGAGCTGCGATGGGCCCCGGGCCGGGGCCCGCTCACCCCAGGCGCTGGCGGGCGGCGTCGGCCCGGGCGGGATCGAGGGCCCGGGCCCGCTCGGCCTGGTGGCCGCAGGCACAGCCGAGGAGGCCCGCCGCGTAGAGGTCGAAGTTCTCCTCGAGAAGCGCGCCGATCATCCCGGGCAGGAGCTTGTCGCCGACATTGCCCACCATGACGCCGCACCGCGCGCAGCGGAGGCGGTAGTAGGTCCCGTAGGTCACCGGGGTCTCGAGCTCGATGCCGAAGCGCGCGTAGGCCGCGCGGATCTCGTCCACGAGGTCGCTCATGCCTCGGCCCGCCCCTCGCCCCGGAGCTTCCGGGCGATCTCGTCACGGAGCGCCTTCTTGGCGATCTTGCCGACCGCGGTGGCCGGGAAGCGCTCCACCACCTCCAGGCGCTCGGGGAGCTTGAACCGGGCGATCCGCCGGGTCTCGAGGAACCCGGTGAGCTCGGCCAGCGTGAGCCGGGCGCCGGGCCGGAGGACCACGTAGGCGCAGGCGCGCTCTCCCAGCAGGGCATCGGGCATGGCCACCACCGCCGCGTTGAGGACGGCGGGATGGGCGAGGATCAGGTTCTCGACCTCCTCGGCGCTGACCTTCTCGCCGCCCCGGTTGATGAGGTCCTTCTTCCGCCCTTCGACGACCAGGTTCCCGCTGGGGTGGCGGCGTACCAGGTCGCCCGTTCGGTAGAACCCGTCGGGCGTGAACGCCGCCTGGTTGTGCTCGGCGGCCCGATAGTAGCCGCGCAGCGTGTACGGACCCCGGCAGAGAAGCTCCCCGGCCTCTCCGTCCGGGACCGGGCGGCCGTCGTCGTCCACGATCCGGATCTCGTCGTCGGGGGAAACAGGCCGGCCCTGGGTCTCGACGATCACCTCGGCCGGGTCACCCCGGCGCGTGCAGCAGAGCAGACCCTCGGCCATCCCGAAGACCTGCATCAGGACGGGCCCGATGTCGGCCAGGATCCGCCGCGCGGGCTCCGGGTTGAGCCGCGAGCCTCCGACCGCCAGCGTGCGGACCGAGGAGAGGTCCGTGCGGCCGAGACGGGGATCGTTCAGCCACGTGATGGCCATGGCCGGAACCGCGGGAATCCAGGTCACGCGCTCGCGCTCGATCAGCGGGAAGACCGTCTCGGGGTCGGCGGCCGGGGCGAGGACGATCCGGGCGCCGACGAGGACCGCGCCCTGGATCCCGGGACAGGCCAGCGGGAAGTTGTGGGCGACGGGCACCGTGACGAGGAGGACGCTGTCCCGGTCGAAGTTCGCGACGCCCGCGAAGCAGAGCGAGTTGTAGAGGTAGTCGTTGTGCGTCCGCGGGATCACCTTGGGCAGGCCCGTCGTCCCGCCCGAGAGCTGGAAGACGGCCGGCGCGTCGGCGTCGGGACGGAGCTTGGCCAGCGTCCCCGGCGGCCTCCGCGCCTCGATCGGGTCGCCGAGGAGGTCGGCGAGCCCGGTCATGCCGGGCCCCGCGCGGTCGCCGACGACCAGGATCTCGCGGAGGGCGGGCAGGCGCTCGCGCAGCTCGGCCGCCATCGCCACGTAATCGAACTTGCGGAACTCGGACGGGATGAGCCAGGCGGCGGCGTCGGTGAAGCGCGCCAGGTACTCGATCTCGGCGTGGCGATGGGCCGGCAAGCACGTGAGGGGGATGGCGCCGACCTTGAGGCAGGCGAGGTAGGCGACCACGAACGGCCAGACGTTGGGAAGCTGGAAGACGACGCGCGCGCCCGAGGCGATTCCCCGCTCCGCGAGGTGCAGGGCGAGCCGATCCACGAGCTGGCCGAGCTCACGATAGGTGAGCCGCCGGGCTCCGTCCACCACCGCTTCCCGCTCGGCGTGCCGCGCGATCGACCGATCCACCGCGTCACCGAGCGGAACGTCGGCCCAGTACCCGCGCTCCCGGTAGCGCCGGGCGACGTCGGGCGGCCAGCCGACGATCCCGTCGAGCATCGGCTACTCGTCGTCGTCCGCGTCGGCCGCCGCCTCGGCGCCGAGGACCGACCGCAACGCTGGCCCCGGCCCGCTGGCGGGCGTGGCCAGCCAGTCCGCCTCGGCCCAGGCGAGCGCGCGCTGCACCTGCGCGGCGGCGCGCGGATAGTCCCGCGCCTCCAGCGCGATCAAGGCGTCGCAGAGGAGATCGTGCAGCTCGAAGTACCGGAGATCCACGTACGGGGCGGGGGACGGCGCCGGGCGTCAGAGGAACCGGCGGTGCTTGCGCTCGTCCGGAACGTCGAGGCCGAGGGTCTCGAGCTTTCGGTCCACGTAGCGCTTGTAGGCCTGGCGGATGTCGGCGTTCCCCACGCTCTTGAGCCCCCACTGAATGAACTTGGGCACGTTGGGAGAGTCGGAGCGCCCGAACATGTCGAGGGCGGCCGGATACCACTTCCCGAGGAGGTGCTGAGCGAGGATCCTCCCCTTCCGATCGCCCGCGATCTGGGAGAGGAAGTAGTAGCCCATCTCCGAATGCCCGAGCTCGTCGCGCTCGACCGTCGCCGCCATCTTGGCCAGGGGGACGTAGCTCGACTCCCGCCAGTCGCGGGCGTGGAAGGCGCCGTTGAGGTCGACGAAGAAGTGGAAGTAGGCGTCGTCGGCCCACGTCTCGCGCGGCAGGTGGAAGGCGTAATGGGCGTAGGGGACGTCCTTGAGCGCGAAGCTGCGGTCGAGGCCCACCGCCAACCGGTGGAACATGATCGCGTGCTTGAGCTCCTCGGCCAGATACTCCGCCTTGAGGAGCTTCGTCTCGGGAGTGGGGAACATCGCCTCGGCCAGCTCGAGGCAGGTCCCCATGAGCCCGAGAAAGCTCTTGTTGCCGGCGCGCTCCCCCTCGTGGCGAAGCATGCGGAGCAGGAGGCCCTTGTACTCCTCGGGCAAGGGGTCGCCCTCGTCGAACCGGTAGATGGGGCGACTCACCGTGCAGGTGAGCTTGGGGAGGGGGTCGCCCTGGGCATAGCGCTTCCGCCAGAAGGGCCACAGGTCCGTGCGCCCGCGCTCTTCGGCCTCGGCGATCGTCGTCATCTCGCTCATCGCCCGTCGCCTCCCTGGGACTACCTTAGCAGAGCGCGGGACGGCCGAACAGCGGGCTCGGGCCCTTCGCCAGTCTCGCCGCTCGCCATCGGCGCGCCTTGCGCGTGTCCCCGACTCCTTGCTACCATGCCGGCGCGACGTGGAGCGCCTCGCTCGGATCGCCGTGTTGCTGGCCCTGGTCGGGCTCTGGCAGCTTCTCTGGCTCTCCGGTCTGCCCGACTTCGTGCTGAGCCCCGTCGAGGTCGCCCGGGAGTTCGCCGCCGCACTCCTCTCGGGGGAGCTCTTGCCCCACATCGGGGCGAGCCTGGCGCGCTCGCTTCCCGGATTTGCCCTCGGCTCGGCCCTGGGGATCGGCCTGGGCCTGGGGGCCGGCGTGGCCCGCGGCTTCGACGAGATGCTGAGTCCGGTGATCTTCGTGACCTACCCGGTGCCGAAGATCGTCATGCTGCCGCTCTTCATGCTGTGGTTCGGGATCGGTGATGCCTCCAAGGTCCTCGTCATCGCGCTGGCCTGCTTCTACCCGACCTTCATCAACGCCTACTACGGGGCGCGCTCGACGCCGACGCTCCTGGTCTGGTCCGGGCTGAACATGGGGGCGCGCCCGCGGCGGATCTTCTGGAAGGTCGTGATCCCGAGCGCCCTCCCGCTGGTCTTCGCGGGACTCCGGGTGTCGCTCGCCCTGTCGTTCATCCTGCTCTTCTCGGCCGAGATGATCAACGCGCGCTCGGGGCTCGGGTTCCTCATCCGGCAGTCCGAGGCGAGCCTGCGGTTCGACCTCATGTACGTCTCCATCGTGACGATCGCCATCCTGGGCTACGCGAGCGACCGGCTGCTGGCCGCCGCCCGGAAGCGCGTGCTGGCATGGCAGGAGGCGGCGGCGTGAGCGACGGCCCGGCCTGGGCCCGAGCGCTGCGCGGTCTCCGGCGGATCGCGCTGCTGGGGGCCGGGCTCCTGGCCTGGGAGGTCACCGCCCGCAGCGGGACGCTGAGCCCGATCATCTTCCCCTCGCTGGCGAGTATCCTCCGCGAGTTCGGCCTGCTGGCCGTGCGCGTGGACGCCCTCACCGAGGCCTGGCACTCGCTCTACCGGGCGCTGGGGGGCTTCGGGCTGGCCGCCGCCACCGGGGTGGGCATCGGGGTGCTGATGGGACGCTCCAGGCTGGCCGCCGGCGTCTTGGACCCGCTCTTCGCCGGGAGCTACCCGATCCCCAAGATCGCCCTGTTCCCCATCTTCATCTTCGTCTTCGGCATCGGCAGCCTCTCGAAGATCCTGCTCGTCTTCCTCGAGTGCCTCTACCCCATCGTCATCAACACCTACGCCGGCACCCGCGTCGTCAACCGGGTGCTGGTCTGGTCGGCCCTCAACATGGGGGCGTCCCCAGGGCGCGTCCTGTGGCGGGTCGTCGTCCCGGCCGCCGCACCCTTCATCTTCGCCGGGTTCCGGGTGGCCCTGCCGATCGCCATGATCGTCGTCATCATCACCGAGATGATCAGCTCCGCCGACGGCCTCGGCTACCTGGTGATCTATTCGCTGTCCTCGCTCAAGACCGACCGGATGCTGGCCGCGGTGGTGGCGATCGCGCTCCTCGGCCTGGCTCTCGACCGGATCCTGCTGCTCCTCCGCGACCGGCTGGTGTTCTGGGAGCGGCTCGAGTCCTACTACACGTGACCCTGCTCCGGAAGCCCGTTCAGACGCGGCGGTCGCTGGCTTCGCTCCGGATCAGGTCCCAGACGTGGTTCCGGTACTCGAGGCACTCGACCGACTTCTTCACCGTGATGTCGCGGGGACGCCCCAGCCGGACGGTGACCTCTTCCTTGATGCGCGCCGGACGCGCCGTCAGCACGACCACCCGATCGCCCAGGTACACGGCCTCCTCGATGTCGTGGGTCACGAAGATGATCGTCTTCCGCGTGCGCTCCCACAGGCGCGTCAGCTCCTCCTGCATCACCTCGCGAGTCTGGGCGTCCAGCGCCCCGAACGGCTCGTCCATGAGGAGTACCTTGGGGTCGAAGGCCAGGACGCGGGCCAGCGCCACCCGCTGCTTCATCCCGCCCGAGATCTCGGAGGGCAGGTGGCCCCGGAACTCCAGGAGGTCCATCAGCTCGAGGTACTTCCGCACGATGGCCTCGCGTTCCCGCCGAGGCACTCCCTGCGCCTCGAGCCCCCACTCGATGTTTCCGGCCACCGTGCGCCAGGGGAAGAGGGCGAACTCCTGGAACATCATCCCGCGGTCGGGGCCCGGCCCGTCCACGTCTTGCCCGTAGATCCGGATGGTCCCGGCCTCCGCCCTGATGAAGCCGCCCACGATGTGGAGCAGGGTGCTCTTGCCGCAACCCGAGGGCCCCACCACCGTGACGAACTCGCCCTCGCGGGCGGCGAAGCGGTCGAGGTCGAGGACCGGGAACCGGCGGCCGTCCTTGGTGTAGACCTTCTGGAGGCCCACCACCTCGAGGGCGAGCGCGCTCATCCGGCCGCCTTTCGCGTATGCCGCATACGTTGAGGCCCGCCGACGACCGAGGACGACCCGCGGCGACGGGTATCGGTCCGGGCCCGCTCATCCGGCCCGGCGCTACCTCGGCAGGTAGCTCAGGTCCACCAGCTCGTCCACGTTGACCGGCTTCTCCAGCCAGCCGAGCTTGTCCAGCATGAGGGTGCTGAGCCTCTTCAGGCTCGCCACGTCGACGTGGGCGCCGGGGTCCCGCTTCCAGTCGGCGTTCCGGAGATAGATGTCGAGCGGGGTGCGCACGAACCCCGCCTTGTGGAGGTCTCGCTTGGCCTCGGCGGGGTTGGCCAGGTAGTGTTTCGTCACTGCCACGTAGTCGGCCAGGAAGGCCCGGACCGCGTCCGGCTGGGCCTTGAGGAACTTCTCGCCGAACCACACGTCGAGCAGCTCGTGATCGAAGCCGACGGAGTCGACGGCGTTGAAGAGCGTGCGGAGGCCACCCTTGGCCTTTTCCGCGGAGTAGAAGGGCTCGACGAAGGTCCCGGCGCTCACCTTGTCCGAGCGGACGGCGGGCCCGATGGCGGGGAACGGCATGGGAACGACTTTCACGTCCTTGTCGGGAACCAGACCGGCATTCAGGATCGCCATCCGGGCCCACAGGTCGGTGGCGCTCTTGATCCCGACGATGGCGACCGTCCCGCCCTTGAGATCCTTGACGCTCTTGATCGGTCCGTCCTCGCGGACCATGTACTGCGTGGTGAACCATTCCTTGCCGGCAGCCTCCTGGCAGATGCCGGCCACCACCTTCATGTCCAGCCCCTGGGACCGGCCGAAGATCGCGGCCAGGCCGGGGGCGGTGCCGCCGTCGAGCTCTCCGGCCAGGTAGGCCTGGAAGCGCTCCGGGTTCGCCTGGAACGAGGTGAACTTCAGCCGGTACCGCTTCCCCTGGTTGGGAGTGAGGTCGGGGCGGGCGACCATCAGCCAGACCTGCTCCTCGGCCGCGAAGCCGTGGCCGAAGCGAATGAGCGGCGCCTCCGCGGCTCCGGCCCCGGCGGGGACGAGCAGGATCAGCGTCAGGATGCCACCGAGCGTGCGGCGGAGAGTCCGTGTCACCGCGTGCTCCTTTCGGGCCTCGACGCGCCCGGCGGGCTCGCCTCGCGCGGCGGGACGACCACGTCGAGCACGTACGGCGCCCCGCTCTCGACGGCGGCGATCGCGGCGGCCAGTCCCTTGGCCAGGTCGCGGGCCTCGGTGATCGGGCCTTCCCCCACCAGCCCCTGCGCGCGCGCCATCGCGGCGAGGTCCAACGCCGGGGCGTCCAGCCGCTGCCCGATCCACTTGTTCTCGACCGGCCGGCCGCGCTGCCGGGCCACGCGCTCCTGATGCATCTCGTCGTTCCAGTAGGACCGGTTGTTGGCCACGATCACGAGCAGCGGGATGCCGTAGTGGGCCGCGGTCCAGAGTGCGGTCACGCCCATCAGGTAGTCGCCGTCTCCCAGGATGGCCACCGGCAGCCGCCCGCTGCCCCGCAGCGCCAGGGCAGCGCCCACCGCCATGCCGGGCCCCGAGCCGATGCCGGCGCCGCCGTCGCTGCCGAGGTAGTCGAGCGGCGAGCGGAAGGCGCAGGCGTCTCCCGGCCAGCCGAGCGGCAGGCGGATGAGGCACATCTCTCGCGCTCCCACCGCCTCGGAGAGCGCGGCGGCGAGGTCGTGGAACCCCACGCCGCGCGCGTCCTTTCGCGGGGCCGGCCGGCGGGCCGGAGCCGGCGCCGGCCTGGGGCGTCGCGCCGCCGGGGCTCGCCGCCCCCCGCGCGGCCCCTCGAGGCGGGCGAGGAGGGGCGGCACGACGACGTCCGGCTCCGCGAGGATCGGGAGATCGACCGGCGGCAGCCCCTGATGATCCATGCTCCAGCCGTTGTGGACGTAGGCGTCCACCGAGCAGTGGATCACCGCCGCCGTGACGCGCCCGTCGCCCCAGATCTGCCGGAGGGTCCCGGCGAGGTCGACCCAGTCGAGGCTCAGGATCGCGTCGGCCTCGCGGACGAGGGCCCGGGCGTCCTCGGGAAGGAAGTGGCCGGGAACGGACGCGTGCAGCGGATGTGCCGTGGGAAAGGCGGCGCCGACCTTGAGATCGGTGAGCACGCGGGCGCCGAGCGCCTCGGCGAGGCGGACCCGGCGAGCCCAGTCGGCCTCGTTCCGCGAGACGCGCCCGGCCAGGATGAGCGGCCGTCGGGCGCCCCGGAGGCGCTCGGCCGCGGCCTCCAGCGTCTCGGGCCCCGGCTGGGACGGCGGGCCCGGCTGGAAGCGCGCCGGGTCGGGGATCGCCACCGCCGCCTCGAGTGGCGCCTCCTGCAAGGCGGCGTCGAGGCAGACGTAGACGGGACCGCGCGGGGCGGTGCGGGCGAGCAGGCTCGCGCGCAAGAGCGATTCGAGGGCCGCCGGGATCGAGGCCGGCTGGTCGTCCCACTTCGTGTACTGACGGACCAGCGCGCCCTGGTCCTGGGCGGTGTGGATCCAGTCGATCCACGGCCGGCGCCGCGCCGCGTCGACCGGCCCGGTGGCGCCGAGCGCGATGACCGGCACCCGGTCACACCAGGCGTTGAAGAGCGCCATGGTGGCATGCATGAGGCCGACGTTCGAGTGGAGGACGGCGGCCATGGGGCGCTGCGCGACCTTGGCGTAGCCGTGGGCGATGGCCACCGCGTGCTCCTCGTGGAGCACGAGGAGCAGCTGAGGATCGCGGTTCCCGAGGTAGTTGACGAGGCTGTCGTGGAGGCCCCGGTAGCTCGCCCCGGGGTTGAGGCTGACGTACTCGAGGTCGAGACGCCGGAGCAGCGCGGCGACGGCGTCGCTTCCCCAGGCCATGGGAACCCGCCCCGCGGCCTGTGGACGATCGATGTTCATGTAGGAATCTAAGCGGAGGCGGCGGGGGGTGTCAACGCTCGCCCGAAGCGGTGGTATCCTTCGCCCGTGAGTCGGCCCGGGCCCGACGCAGGACCCGATCACATGGCTGATCCCAGGGTACGGTCGTGAGCACGCTGGCGGCGGAGGCACTGGGGGGCCTGGTGGGGGTCGTGAACCTCGTCCAGGTCGCGATCCTGGTGGCGTTCTTCGCGCTGGCCGCCCGCGCCCTCCTCCTGCTGATGCTGGACCGACGGCGCTCACTCGCGGTGGGCGTCGTGCGGGTCTGCGCGGTCGGCCTCTTCCTGGCCCTGGGCCTGCTCTACGCCTCGTTCAGCGCCCCCCTGCTGGTCTGGGATGGCCCGGCGGCGGGGGCCGCGATCCTGACCGCGCTCCTGGTGCTCTCGGGAGTCGCCATGCGGCGCGCGATGGGCTGGGCGGAGCGGCGGCCAGGCGCGGCGGGATTCCTCGCCCAGCTCGTCCTGGTGCTGGCGCTCCTGCTGGTCGCCTCCCTGACCCTCATGCGGGCCGGCTTCCTGGCGCTGACGGAGGATCGCCCCATCCTCCTGGTGGACGTGACGGGCGAGACGGCGACGCAGACCGTCCGGTGGGCGCCGCCGGATCAGCCGGCGCGTGAGGAGCGGCTGCGCACGCACCGGGTCGTCTTTCGGACGCCCGACGGCGTCCCGGTCGCCGAGGCCTGGCTGTACGGTGACCAGGTCGGCGTCAAGGGTCGGGTGCTTCGCCTGTCACCGCTCCTGAACGCCGCCGGCGTTCCGAATCTCTTCGAGCTGCTCTTCGCCCACAACGGCTACGCGACCGCGGAGCGGCACGCCACTCAGCCCCACGTGGCGGTGTCGCTGCCGCCCGGCGGCCCCCTCGCCGTCCATCCCTGGTGGCGCCGCCTCCAGTCGCGGCTGCTCGAGCGGTGGGAGCGGGGGACCGCCGCCGATTCGTCGTGGGCGGTTCGATCCGCGACCATCGAGTCCACGTACTTCCCGCTGGCCGACGCCAGCGGAAAGCCGGTCCGGGCGACGTTCCGGCTGGTCCTGACGCCGGGCGGGCTGTCCTCGGGGTGAGCGCCGGGCCCTCACGCGTCAACACGGTGGCGACGAATCGGAGGGGCGATGAAGATCCCTGTATGATGGCGAGTGGGCCACGCGTGAGGCGAAGGTCGGCCAGGGCCCGTATTAGCCGCACGCCGACCGGTTGGCCGCCTGACCGGTGGTAGCCGTCTCTCTCGCAGTGACCCAGAAGTGAGGTGAGGCATGTCCCACCGAAGAGTCTCGGGGCTGACCGCAAGAATGGCACTCCTGGCGCTGCTCCTGGCAGTCCCGTGGCCGGCGCTTGCCGACGAGAAATTGCCCGCCGCGAATATCGCTCTCGAGGGCCTGTACCAGCGCCTGTCCCCCGGCATGACGTCCCAGGACGTCGCCCGCACGGCCGGACGAGAGACGATGCTGAAGCCCGGAAAGCAACCCCGCACCTGGCTCCTGTGGACGCCGCCGTTTGCAGGCCGGCCGATCGAGGTCCTGAGAACCGCCTTCAGGGATGGACGGTTGGCGCGAATTGAATACGAGAGCTTCGGGGACGAGTACCGACATCTGGTCAAGGGCGATCGTCGGATGGAGACGGACAGCGACCAGGTTACCCGGCTCTGGCGACGCAGCGCCGAGGTGATGGAGGCCGCCGAGGATTGCGGTGAGGCGCTCGAGGCGTTTCACCATTTGGTTGTCGGGCTGCAAGAACGGCTGACCTCACCGGAACAACAGGCCTGGGTGCGCGCGCTGCAACTGCGACGAGCGGCGCAAGCGGGCCTCGGCTCGCTCTCTCGCTAGCCCGGACAGCGGCCCCACGCGTGCGAGGGGGCTGGTCGGGAAGGGAACGGCGCCGGGCCGCGAGGAGTCGACACGAGCCTCATCGACGGACTGATCCTGCTGCTCGCGGGCCTTGTGATCGGCGCGTTCGGAACGCTGATCGGCGCCGGGGGCGGCTTCCTGGTGGTGCCGATCCTGCTGCTCGGCTACCACTTTCCGCCCGCCGATGCCGTCGGGACCTCGCTGGCAGTGGTCTTCCTGAACGCCCTATCGGGCGCCATCGCCTACCTCCGGCAGGGCAGGGTCGATCTCTCGCTCGGATGGAGATTTGCCGCGGCGACCCTGCCCGGCGCGGTGGGCGGCGCGTACTTGACGCGTACGCTGACGTCGTACGCTTTCAGCCTCGGCTTCGGATTGGCCCTCATCGTGATCGCGGCGCTCCTTTTTACGGGCAGGACGGCACGCCCTTCGTCGCGGGCCACTGTCCGGCAGGTCGTCGATGTCACGGGCGAACCCCACGTGTACCATGTGGACGCCTGGAAGGGCATCCTCGTCAGCCTGCTGGTGGGACTCTTTTCAAGCCTTCTCGGTATCGGGGGCGGCATCATCCATGTCCCGTTTCTGATCGTGGCGCTAGGACTGCCGGTGCACGTCGCTACGGCGACCTCGCATTTCGTGCTCAGTATTTCGGCGTTGGTCGGCGCCCTGACCTTCTGGTCGCTTGGGCATGTGCGGATCGTGACCGCGGGTGTCATGGGTCTCGGCGTGCTCCTCGGGGCGCAGGTCGGCGCCCGCGCGTCGTTGCGAGCATCGGCGGCGGTGATCCGGCGCCTTCTCGCGGGATCCCTGGCATTGGTCGGCGCCCGAATGGTCTTGCATGCGGTACGATTGGCCCACTGGGGACTCCGATAGCTTCCCCGTGCTCGTTTGGCAGCCTCGAGCGGCCGGCACGACGTGGCGACGAATCGGAGGGGCGATGAAGATCACCGGGATCCGAACCACCCTGGTTGACGTGCCGATGCCGCGGCCGATCGTGTCGCGCATCCGGGTGAGCGACGTCATGACTCATCTGCTCGTGGACCTCGAGACCGACGAAGGTCTGACCGGGCAGACCTATCTCGTCACCTTCGGCCGCGACTGGGGCCGCGCGGTGATCGAGCTCCTGCGGGGGCTCGAGGATCACGTGCGCGGCCTGGACCCGCGCGAGAGCGCACCGCTCTACCGGAAGATGTGGCAGGTCTCTTCCATGGCGGGCCGGCGGGGACTGGCCGTCTTCGCCGTCTCGGCCATCGACACCGCGGCCTGGGACATCGCCGCCAAGGCCCTCGGCGTGCCGCTCTGGCGACTGCTCGGCGGCTCCCCGGCGCCGGTGGACACGTACGCCAGCGAGGGTCTCTGGCTCACCGACGATCTCGGAAAGCTGGCCGCCGAGGCGGCCGAGCTGGTCGGCCAGGGATTCCGGGCCGTCAAGATGCGGCTCGGGCGCGCCCGCGAGGCGGACGACGTCGCAGCGGCCCGGGCCGTGCGGGACACGATCGGCCCCGAGGTTCGGCTGATGGCCGACGCCAACCAGGGGTGGGACGTCCACTATGCGCTCCGGATGGGTCGGCGGCTGGAGGACGCCGGCATCGATCTGACCTGGTTCGAGGAGCCCATCCCGCACGACGACGTGCCCGGCCAGGCTCGCCTGGCCGCCGAGCTCCGGACGCCGCTGGCCACCGGCGAGAACGCCTACGCCCCCTTCGGCTTCCGCGAGCTGATCGAAGCCCGGGCGGTCGACGTCATGATGCCGGACCTCGAGCGGATCGGGGGCGTGACCGGCTGGCTCCGGACGGCGGCGCTGGCGGACGCCTGGCGCTTGCCGCTCGCCTCCCACCTGTTCCCGGAGCAGAGCTGCCACCTGATGGCGGCCAGTCCCACCGCCTACTACCTCGAGCACATGCCCTGGGCGCAAGCGCTCCTGGTCGAGAAGCTCCGGCTCGTCGACGGGCGAGTCCCGCTGCCGAACACGCCGGGGCTCGGCCTGGTCTGGGACAAAGACGCGGTCAAGCGCTGGACGGTCCCGCCGTGACGCGCTCTCCGCGGAGCTCCGGTCAGCGGAGCGGTCCAAGCCCCTTCTCATCATCTGGGAGTGTGTCGGAGGAACCCGGCACCGACCACCGAGGGCGTGGTGCATCGAGGAGCGCTCCGAGCGGCGGCTTCGCCACCGCCACGACGGGGGGGTATCGGGGGGTCTTCCGAGACCCCCCCGAAATGACCTAGACTCCGAGGACCGAGTAGCCCCCGTCCACCGGGATGGCGGTCCCCGTGATGAAGTCCGACGCGGGGCTGGCCAGGAAGACGGCGATCCCGGCGTGGTCGTCGGGCGTGCCCCAGCGGCCGGCGGGCGTGCGGGCGAGCACCCGCTCGTGGAGGCCGGCGACTTGCTCGCGAGCCTTCCGGGTGAGGTCGGTGTCGATCCAGCCGGGTAGCACCGCGTTGACCTGAACGTTGTCCTTGGCCCACGCCGTCGCCAGCGCCTTGGTCAGCTGGACGATCCCGCCCTTGCTGGCGGCGTACGGAGCGGTGAAGGGCGCCCCGAAGATCGACATCATCGAGCCGATGTTGATGATCTTGCCCCCGCCTTCCCGCACCATCGCCGGATAGGCCGCCTGGCAGCACAGGAAGGCGCTGGTCAAGTTGGTCTCCAGCACCGTGTGCCACTCCTCGAGCGCGTATTCCTGCGGCTGCTTCCGGATGTTCGTGCCGGCATTGTTGACCAGGATGTCGAGCCGCCGGAACTGGTCGAGCGTCTTCTGAACCATGTCCCGGCACGACTCCTGACTGGCGACGTCGACCTTCACCATCGCGGCCTGCAACCCGGCCGCCTTCAGCTCTTTCACCGCCTCGCTGCTCTTTCCGACGTTGCGTGCCGCCAGCACGACCGACGCGCCGGCCTGGGCCAGCCCCCGCGCCATGCCCAGGCCGATGCCCCCGTTGCCGCCGGTGACGATAGCCACGCGCCCGGAGAGGTCGAAGAGCTTCATCGCCGCGTTCCTCCTCTGGTCATTGCACGCGCAGGCGAGGATCGAGGGTGTCCCGCAGGCCGTCGCCGAGCAGGTTCAGGCTGAGGCCGGCCAGCGTCAGGGTGATCCCCGGGAAGAGGCTCACCCAGAACGCCTCGCGGATCACGTTCTTGCCGCTAGCGATCACGTTGCCCCACGAGGGGACGTAGGGAGGCACGCCGACGCCCAGGAAGCCCAGGATCGCCTCGGCCAGGACGGCATAGGCGAAGATGAAGGTCCCCTGGACCAGGATCGGCCCCACGCAGTTCGGCAGGATGTGGCGGAAGGCGATGACGAGGTCCCGGCGGCCGAGCGCCCGGGCCGCCTGAACGTAGTCCAGCTCCCGGATCGAGAGCACGGTGCTGCGGATCAGGATCGCCGTCCGCGGCATGTAGACGACCGACAGGGCGAAGATCACATTCCACTCACCGGGCCCCCGAGCCGCCATCAGGGCGATGGCCAGCAGGATCGCCGGGAACGCCATGAGCCCGTCCATGACCCGCATGATGAAAAGGTCGAGCTGGCGGTAGAATCCGGCCACCAGCCCGATGACGATCCCGCCGATCGTGGTGAACAGCATCGTCAGGCCGCCGATCCGGAGCGAAGTTCGGGCGCCGTGGAGCACCAGGCTGTAGAGGTCGCGGCCGAACTCGTCGGTGCCGAGGTAGTTTTGCGCGCTGGGGGGCCTGAGACGGTTGGCGGGATAGAGGCGTGTCGGGTTGTGGGTCGAGAGGACCCCGGCGAACACCGCGGCCAGCAGCAGGATCAGGAACATCGACGCGCCCAGCAGCACGTTCCGGTTGCGGAGGAGCCGGCGGTACCAGGTGATCCGGGCGGCGGGCGCCCCCCAGACCGCCGCCTCGCGCGGCTCGCTCAGGACCTTCTCGACCGTTGCTTCCACCATGCTCAGTCGTAGCGGATGCGGGGATCGATGAATCCGTAGACCAGGTCGACGGCGAGGTTGATCAGGACGTAGGCCGCCGCCGTCACCAGCACCACGCCCTGCACGACCGGATAGTCGCGGCGGAGGATGGCCGAGATGATGAGACGCCCGAGCCCCGGAATGTTGAAGACGATCTCCGTCACGACCGCACCACCGATCAGGATCGCCATCGTGATCCCGATGACCGCCACCACGGGGACGAGGGCGTTCCGGAACGCGTGGATGTAGACCACGACCCGCTGGGACAGTCCCTTGGCTCGCGCGGTGCGGATGTAGTCCTGCTGCAGGACCTCCAGCATGCAGGACCGGCTGATGCGCGCGATCAGCGCCGACTGATTGAAGCCCAGCGAGACCGCCGGCAGGACCATGTAGCGCAGCGCCGCCCACGGATTTTCGAGGACCGACGCATAGCCGGCGGCCGGCAGCCAGCCGAGCCGGACGGCGAACAGGTAGATGAAGTTGAGGCTCAGCCAGAACCCCGGGATGCAGACGCCGAGGAGCGCCCCCAGCATCAGGACCCGATCCCAGGCCGAGCCGGGGTAGGCGGCCGCGATGATGCCGGACGGCACCCCGATCGCCACGGCCACGAACAGGGAGGTGAGCGTCAGCACGATGGTCGGCTCGGCCCGCTCCCACAGCGCGGTCGTGACCGGCCGGTCCAGGAAGTACGAGCGCCCGAGGTCGCCCTTCAGGATCCGGGTGTAGAAGAGGACGAGCTGCTCGTAGAGCGGGCGGTCGAGCCCCATGGCCTTCCGGGTCTCCTCGATCTGCGAGGTCGTCGCGTCCGGGCCCAGCATGACGCTCACCGGGTCCCCGGGGATCAGGTGGATGATGAAGAAGACGGTGGTGACGACCACCGCCATCACGGGGATCAGCGCCAGCAGCCGACGGACCAGGTAGGTCGTCACGGCGAGAGCCGGGGGCCGCCCGCCGGCGGGCGGCCCCCGGAATCGGGACTCCGGGTCAGTCCGGGATCACTCGATCGACACGTTGTAGAACCGGATCCGCTCGGTCTTCTCGTTGAAGCCCTTGAGCTTCTTGGACGCTGCCCGCAGGCCGAAGAGATCGCCGTAGCGGATCACGGGCACCTTCTCGTAGAAGACCTTGTGCATCTGCTCCCACAGGGCGAAGCGCTTCTTGTAGTCCGTCTCGCGGATCATCTCGGTCTTGATCCGCTGGATCTCCTCGTCGCACGTCCAGCCCGGCCAGCTGCAGGAAAGGACGTTCGAGTTGGTGGGGTCGTACTGCGGTCCGATGCCGGTGGTGAAGGCGTCGTACTCCTTCGGGTTGTTGCGGCGCTTCACCAGGGTCGCCCAGTCGACCACCTGCAGGTCGATGGTGAATCCGGCGTCCTCGAGCTGCTGCTTGGTGAGCAGGGCGAAGTCGTACATCCATTTGTACTCCTGCGTCGTCATGAAGCGGATCGGCTCACCCTTGTAGCCGCCCTCCTGCAGGAGCTTCTTGGCCTTCTCCTTGTTGTGCTCGTTCCACGGCAGCCCGGACATGGTCACGTGCCAGGACGCGATCTCCCGGTGGATGAGGTTGTAGTCCATCCGGTAGAACTCCGACCGGCCGCCGGCCACGTTCTTCATGATCGGCTCCATGTCGAGCGCCGCCTGCCAGGCCTGGCGAAGCTTCTGGTTGGTCATCAGCCCTTCCTTCTTGTTCAGGACCGCGACCAGCCAGTAGTACATCTTGGCGATGATCGGGCGGGCGGTGGCGCTCTTCTGGAGCCGGTCGAAGGCATCGGCGTTCAGGTCGTCGGCGAAGTCCAGCTCGCCGGTTTCCATCTGGGCCACCCGGGTGGCCACGTCCGGCACCGGGATCCAGTCGATCTGGTCCACGTAGGCGATCTTGGCTCCGCCGTAGCCGCTGGGCTTCTCGCTCCGCGGCTTGTAGTCGTCGAAGCGCGCCATTCGGATGTACCGGTCGGGCTTCCATTCGACCAGCTTGAAGGGGCCGGTGCCGACGTACTCGGTCACCTTGTCCTGGGGCTTGAATTTCTCGGCGATCTCCTTCGGGTAGATCGCCGCGAAGTTGTTGGCCACCCCCAGGTTGATCGTCACGATGGCCACCTTCTCCTTGAGCTTCATCTCGATCGTGTACTTGTCCGCCGCCCGGAGGTCGGTCACGTAGCCGAAGAGGTCCTTCCCGTAGATCGACTGCTGGCTCCAGCGCTTGAGCGAGGCGACCACGTCGTCGCTGGTCATCTCCTTGCCGTTGTGGAACTTGATCCCCCGCCGGAGCTTGAAGGTGTAGGTCAGGCCGTCCCTGGACACCGCGGGCAGGCTCTCGGCGAGCATCGGCATCGGCTTGTTGTCGTCGTCCAGGGTGTACAGCCCCTCGTAGATGTGGTTGGTCAGGGTTTCGGTGATGCTGGCCGTCGTCCAGTGGGCATCGAGGGTCGGCGGCTCGCCCAGGTTGCCGACCCGGACGACCCCGCCCTTCTTCTGGGCGTCGGCGTCGACGGCGGCGCCCACGACGACCAGGGCGATCGTCGCCAGCGTGGCCAGGATGGTTCGCAGCAAGGTCCTATGCCCCATGCAGCACCTCCGGAGATCTCGGGGTCGAAGCTATCGCCCGCACCTGCGGGCGATCAATCGGCGGTGCTCCATCCTCGGGCCAGAGCGGGACTCCCGTCAAGAGCCTACCCGGGCCGGCCGCCCCCGCCCGCGTCGGCGCGCGCCGTCGCTACTTGTCGAGCCAGACGTTGTGGAAGCGCGGCCGCTCTGTCTTCTCGTCGAAGCCCTTGAGCTTCTTCGAGGCCGCCCGCAGGCCGTGGAGATCGCCATAGCGGATGGACGGGACCTTGTCGTAGAAGACCCGGTGCATCTCGGTCCAGAGCGCGTACCGCTTCTTGGGATCGGTCTCCCGCGCCAGGTCGGCGTTGAGCCGCTGGATGTCCTCGTCGCACGTCCAGCCCGGCCATGTGCAGGACAGGATGGTGAAGGCGGTCGGCTCGAAGATGTTGCCGGTCCCCGTCGTGAAGGCGTCGTACTCCTTGGGGTTGTTCCGGCGCTTCACCAGGGTGGCCCAGTCCACCACCTGAAGGTCGATGGTGAATCCGGCGTCTTCCAGCTGCTGCTTCGTCACCAGGGCGAAGTCGTACATCCACTTGTACTCCTGGGTCGCCAAGAAGCGGATCGGCTCACCCTTGTAGCCGGCCTCCTTCAGCAGCCGCTGGGCCTTCGCCTTGTTCCGCTCGTTCCAGGGCAGCCCGTCCAGCTTGACGTACCAGGGCGTGTTCTCCACGAAGGCCAGGCTCGAGTCCATCCGGTAGAACTCGGAACGGCCGCCGGCCACGGCCTTCATGATCGGCTCGATGTCGATGGCCGCCTGCCAGGCCTGCCGGAGCTTCTGGTTCGTCATCAGGCCCTCTTTCTTGTTGAGGACCGCGACGAGCCAGTAATACGGCTTGGCCACGATCGGGCGGGCGTTGGCGCTCCGCGTGAGCCGATCGTAGGCGTCGATGTTCAGGTCGTCGGCGAAGTCGAGCTCCCCGGTCTCGATCTGGGCCACCCGGGTGGCGACGTCGGGCACCGGGATCCAGCGGATCTCGTCCACGTAGGCCACCTTGGCCCCGCCGTACCCGCTGGCCCGCTCGCCGCGCGACTTGTAGTCGTCGAAGCGCACCATCCGGATGTACTGGTCGGGCTTCCATTCCGCCAGCTTGAACGGCCCGGTTCCGATGAACTCGGTCGCCTTCTCGGCCGGCTTGAACTTCTCGGCGACCTCCTTCGGGTAGATGGCGGCGAAGTTGTTCGGAGCGGCCAGGGCGACCAGGACCGCGGCGTACTTCTGCTTGAGGCGCATCTCGACCGTGGCGCGGTCGGCCGCCCGGAGATCGGCGACCACCGCGAAGAGGGCGCGGCCGTACTGCGACTGCTGGCCCCACCGGCGCAGCGAGGCCACCACGTCCTCGCTGGTCATCTCCTTGCCGTTATGGAACTTGATTCCCTGGCGCAGCTTGAAGGTGTAGATCAGGCCGTCCGGCGACACCGCCGGCATCCCCTCGGCCAGCATGGGGATCGGCCGATAGCCCTCGTCGAGCGCGTAGAGGCTCTCGTAGAGGTGGTTCGTCAGCACCTCGGTGAGGGTCGCCGTCGTCCAGT
The DNA here is from genome assembly GCA_036005065.1 of Candidatus Methylomirabilota bacterium. Classification (NCBI taxonomy): domain Bacteria; phylum Methylomirabilota (SeqCode); species Candidatus Methylomirabilota bacterium. The sequence goes on from DASYQW010000065.1 coordinate 68,346, forward strand.
GAGCGTCGAGCGTGGGTGGCTCGCCCAGGTTGCCGATCCGGACGACGCCGCCCCGCTTCTGGGCCTCGGCGGCGGAGACCGCGACGAACACGAGAATCAGCGCGACGATCCAGCGGTGCTTCATCGGACCCCCCTCAGCCTGACCCTCTCCCCCGAGGGAGAGCGGAAGTTACTTCTCCAGCCAGACGTTGTAGAAGCGCGGCCGCTCGGTGTTCTCGTTGAGTCCCCTCACCTGCTTCTGGACGGCCCGCAGCCCGTGGAGGTCTCCCAGCCGGATCGAGGGCACCTTCTCGTACCAGAGCCGCGTCTGCTGCTCCCACAGAGTCCGGCGGCGCTTGGGATCGGTCTCGCGTGCCAGCTCCTGGCTGACGCGCTGGATCTCCTCGTCGCAGGTCCAGCCCGCCCACGTGCAGGAGAGAATCGCCTGGAACATCGGATCGAACTGGGCGCCGATCCCGATCCCGGTGGTGAAGACCTCGTACTCCTTCGGGTTGAACCGGCGGGTCGACAGCGTCGCCCAGTCCACGACTTGAAGATCGATGGTGAAGCCGATGTCTTCCAGCTGCTGCTTCATCATCACCGCGAAGTCGTACATCCACTTGTACTCTTTGGTGGCCAGGAACCGGATCGGCTCCCCCTTGTAGCCGGCCTCTTTCATCAGACGCTTGGCCTTCTCGACGTTCCGCTCGTTGTAGGGGAGACCCGGGATCTTGGTGTGCCACTCGGCCACCTCCTGGAACATCAGGCTCGAATCCAGGCGGTAGAACTCCGGGCGGCCGGCGGCGACGGCCTTCATGATCGGCTCGATGTCGACCGCCGCCTGCCAGGCCTGACGCAGCTTCGGGTTCGTCATCAGGCCTTCCTTCTTGTTGAAGACCGCGATGAGCCAGAAGTAGGGCTTGGCGACGAGGGGGCGGGCATTGGGGCTGCGAGCGAGCCGGTCGTACTGGTCGAGGCTCAGGTCGTCGGCAAAGTCCAGCTCGCCGGTCTCCACCTGGGCGGCCCGCGTCGCCACCTCCGGCACCGGGATCCACCGCACCTCGTCGACGTAGGCGACCTTGGCGCCGCCGTACCCGTTCGGGGGCTCGTTCCGCGGGCGGTACTGGTCGAACCGAACCATGCGGAGGTACTGGTCCGGCTTCCACTCGGCGACCCGGAAGGGGCCCGTCCCGACGAACTCGGTGACCTTTTGCTGGGGCGGGAACCGCTCGGCGATTTCCTTCGGGTAGATCGCCGCGAAGTTGTTGGGGATCGCCAGGGCGAGCACCGTGATGGGCGAGCGCTCGCTGAGTCGGAGCTCCACCGTGGAGCGGTCGACGGCCCGCAGGTCGGCGACCTGCTTGAACAGCACCTTGCCCTGGTTGGCCTGCTGGCCCCAGCGCTTGAGCGAGGCCACCACGTCCTCGCTGGTCAGCTCTTTCCCGTTGTGGAACCGCACCCCCGGCCGGAGCTTGACGGTATAGGTGAGGCCGTCCCGCGAGACCGCGGGCATCCCGTCCGCCAGCATCGGGATCGGGCGATTGTCCTGATCCAGGGTGTAGAGGCCCTCGTAGACGTGGTTGGTCAGCGTCTCGACGAGGGCGGTGGTCGACCAGTGAGCGTCGAGGGCCGGCGGCTCGCCGAGAATCCCCACCCGCAGCACCCCGCCTCGCTTCTGGGCCAGAGCCGGCCCGGCGCTGGCCAGCGCGAGCGCCAGCGTCGCGACCGCGAGCAACCGGATCGAAGCCGCGTGCCTCATGCCCTTCCTCACTTGTCGAGCCAGACGTTGTAGAAGCGCGGGAACGCCATCTGCTCGTTGAACCCCTTGACGGAGGCCTGCATCGCCCGGAGCCCGAAGATGTCGCCGAGGCGGATCACCGGGACGTACTCGTAGAACCGCTTGTTGACCTCGTCCCACAGCGCCTTCCGCTTCTTGGGGTCGGACTCCCGCCGGATGGCGTCCATCCGCTTGGCGATCTCCTCGTCGCAGGTCCAGCCCGGCCAGCCGCAAGTGAGGTAGGGGTGATGGGTCGGGTCCGCGGCCATCGCCATGCCGGTCGTGAAGATGTCGTACATCTGCGGGTTGTTCCGCCGCTGGACGAGCGTGGCCCAGTCCACCACCTGGAGGTCGATCACCATGCCCAGCTCCTCGAGCTGTTGCTTGAGGACCAGGGCGTAGTTGTACATCCAGGCGTATTCCTTGGTGGCGAGGAAGCGGATCGGCTCGCCCTTGTAGCCGGCTTCCTTGAGGAGTTGCTGGGCCTTCTCCTTGTTCCGCTGGTTGTAGGCGGACGCCCCCGCCGTGGAGTGCCAGGCCTTCTGCTCCTGGAAGGAGAGGCCGGGGTCGAGGCGGTAGAAGAGCGGGTTCCCGGCCGCCGCCTTCATCACCGGCTCGACGTCGATGGCGGCCTGGATGGCCTGGCGGAGCTTCTGATTGGTCATCAGGCCTTCCTTCTTGTTGAAGACCGCCATGGCCCAGGCGTACGGCCGCACGATCAGCGCCTTGAGCTTCGGGTTCTCCTTGATCCGGCTGTAGGCATCGGCCTGCAAGTCGTCGGCGAACTCCACCTCGCCCGACTCCAGGGTGGCGACCCGGGTGGCCACGTCGGGCATCGGAATCCAGCGGATCTCGTCGGCATAGGCGACCTTCCGGCCGCCGTACCCGTTGGCCGGCTCCGAGCGCGGCTTGTAGTCGTCGTACCGGACCATCCGGATGTGGCTGTCCGGCTTCCACTCGACGAACTTGTACGGCCCGGTGCCGACGTACTCGGTGACCTTGTTGGGCGTCGGGTATTTCTCGGCGATCTCCTTCGGGTAGATGGCGGCGAAGTTGTTGGCGTTGGCCAGGGAGATCAGGACGACCCCCGACTTTTCCTTGAGCTTGAGCTCGATCGCGTACTTGCCGGCCGGCCGCACGTCCTCGACGGAGGCCCACAGGGCCTTGGCCTGGGCCGCGTAGCCGCCCCAGCGCTTGAGCGAGGCGACGACGTCGTCGCTCGTCAGTTCCTTGCCGTTGTGGAACTTCACCCCCTGGCGAAGTTTGATCGTGTAGGTCAGACCGTCGGCGCTCACCGTGGGCATGCCGTCGGCCAGGTCGGGGATCGGCTGGTAGCTCTGGTCGAGGGTGTAGAGGCCCTCGTACATGTGCTGAGTGATCACCTCGACGAAGTTCGCGGTCGTCCATTGCGAGTCCAGCGTGGGCGGATCGCCGAGGACTGCGACCCGCACGACGCCGCCCTTCTTCTGGGCCCAGGCGTCGGCCTCGAGGACGGTCACGAGCACCGCCGCCGACAGGAGGAAGGCCAACGGGCGGAACGACCGGCTGATCATCGAAAGCCTCCTCTCAGGGAAGGGCGCGACCCGAGCTTCGGCCGGAGGGTCCCATCCTCGGCCCCCACCGGGGCTCTCGTCAAGGGGGTCCCTTCGGGTTCAGCGAGGACTTCCGGCCCATCGTCTACCGTCGTCGCCGCCTTCCCTTGCCCCGTCCGGCATCGCGGCGGTCGAGGGCTTCGCCCCAGCGGGCGAGAAACGTCGTGAGGAAGGGCTGGGCCTGAGCGGGCTCGACCGCGAGGGGCGCGAGCGCCATCGCGACCGCCAGGGCGATGTGGTACCCCTCGGCCCGGGAGGCGACCGCGCGGCGGTAAGCGGGATGGGCCTCGTTGACCCAGACCGTCGACTCGACGAGCCGGCCGAGTCCGGGGTCCTCGGGCCGGTGCTCGAACTGGATGGTGAGGCCGTAGCGGCCGGGCCGCCGGGAGGCGCGCTCGCCGCTGGTCCCTGATCCGCCCGGAACCGATTCGGGACGGGGAGGGCGCTCGGTCTCGCTCGCCGCCGCCGGGGCGGGCGCGGGCGGGCTCTCGCCGGCTTCAGGAGTCGACGGCTCCGTCTCCGCTTCCTCCGGGGTCTCGGCGAACAGCGGGCCGGCCGTTCCGTGGAGCGCCTCGAGGCGCTGGCCGGGGCGTCCCGTCGGGAGCCGCTCCTGCCCGCCGGCGTGGCGCTCGACGAGCGCGGCGAGCAGCGGAAACTCCTCGGCCAGGTCGAGCAGGACTTTCTGGAGGTCGCGCTCGACGGGACGCGCGCGCTTCCGCGCCTCCTCCGTGCGGTCGCGGATGTCGCCCCAGGCGGTGAGCTGGGCCGAGACCGCTTCCTGAATGGCCTTGCGGTAGGCCAGGTACGTGGCCCCTCGGGCCCCGGTGCGGATGAAGTCGGCCTTGTTCAGCGTGAGGCACTCGGCGAGCCCGGGCACCTCGACGAGGCCGCTCACCCGCTCCGGCGCCGCCGGGAAGAGGCCGAGCCAGTCCCAGCCACGCTTGATGATCTTCCCCAGGGTGCTGACGGCGACCCCGCGCTCCCCTTCGGGGAGCGGCCCGCCGTCCCGGACGAGGTAACCCACGGCCGCCGGCTTGCGCCGGCGCCCGATCCGGACGGCCAGCGGCGCCACGCCCGGAGCGGGCATCCGCCGCGCGAGCGGGCGGTCGTTCACCACGAAGCGCACGCCGCCCGGGTAGTGGGTCGCGAGGCACTCGTCGAAGGAGGGATCGAGCAAGGGTTCGAAGTGCTGCTCGACGCACGCCGCGATGAAGCCTCCGTCGAGGAGCGGCGACAGCGGGTTCCGGAGCGTGAGGCGGACGGCCGTCCCGTGGACCGCCACGAGCCCCGGAGGCGGGATCCAGCGCCAGGGCGCGCGCTGGCGCGAGGCCAGGCGCCAGGTGGTGGCGACGTGGGTCTTTCCGCGCCGGGTCTCGGTGAGCACCTCCTCGCACGCCAGGAGACCGAGCTTGATCCCCACGCCCGCGAAGCCGATCCCCTCGCCGCGGGTCTTCGTGGTCGCGGCGATGTCGTGGTACCGGGCGAGCTCCCGGCGGGCCATGCCCGAGCCGTCGTCCACCACGGTCAGGGTGGCGCGGGTCGGGTCGGCGGCGAGCGAGATCCCCACCGCGCCGGAGTCGAGCGAGTTGGCGACGATCTCGGTCAGGATGGTCTCTTCGAGGGCCCCGGGGTACGCGTCCCTGAGATCCTCGAGGAGGTGGAGCAGGTCGACGCGGGTCTCGCCCACAGGCGGTCTCTCAGCCGACGGGCGGGCGGCGCGCCGCCCAGGGACGCACGCGCTCGAAACCGGCCGCCGCCCGCAGCACCGTCGCGTCGTCGAAGCGCCGGCCCACGATCTGAAGCCCGATCGGCAGGCCGTTCTCCGTGAAGCCGCATGGCACGGAGGCCGCCGGCTGGCCGGTCAGGTTGAACGGAAACGTGAACGGCGTCCAGGCGATGGGCTCCACGGGCTTGCCCGCGACCTCCGCCGGATAGTCGAGGCCGATCGGGAAGGCCGCGCACGCCACGGTCGGCGTCAGCAGGAGGTCGTACCGGGCAAAGAGCGCCCGCGGGTGCTGCGCCCAGGCGAGCCGATCGAACCAGGCCTGAATGTACCGGGTCGGCGGGTTGGCCAGCGCCGCCTGCATCAGTCGGTAGAGGCCGGGATCGATCTCGTCGCGCCGGTCGAAGAAGGGCGAGAGGCGCGTCGCGATCCCGCCGTAGAAGATCTCGTGCCAGGCCTCCCGCGGCGACGGCCAGTTCGGGTGCACCGTCTCGACCCGACACCCGAGCTCGCGAAAGGCCCGGCTGGCAAGCCCGCACACCTTCCGCACCTCCGGGTCCACGGCCTCCACGAAGCCGAGATCGTCGCTGTACGCCACCCGCAGGCCCTTGAGGCTTCCCCGGAGCGCCCGGACGTAATCCACGCCGTCGATCGGCAGCGAGTACTGGTCGCGCTCGTCAGGCCCGGCGCACACGGACAGCACGAGCGCGGCGTCGGCGACGGTGCGCGTCATCGGACCGATGTGCGAGAGGCTCCAGCCCCCGCCCACCGGATAGGTGGGGATCCGTCCGTACGAGGGCTTGAGGCCGAAGATCCCCGCGAACGAGGCGGGGATGCGGATGGACCCGCCGCCGTCGGTGCCGATCGCCAGCGGGCCGAGCCCCGCCGCGACGGCGGCCGAGGCGCCGCCGCTCGAGCCGCCCGGCGTGCGCTCGAGGTTCCAGGGATTGCGCGTCGCGCCGAACAGGAGGTTGTGGGTGGCGCCGATCCAGCCGAAGGTGGGGGTGTTGGTCTTGCCGAGCATGATGGCGCCCGCCGCCCGCAGCCGCTCGACCATCGGCGCGTCCTCCGCGGGCACGTGGTCACGGTAGAGCGGCGTGCCGAACGTGGTGCGCACGCCACTGGTGATCACGAGGTCCTTCACCGAGAAGGGCACCCCGTGGAGCGGCCCGGGGCGCGCGCCCTTCCGTCCGACCGCCCGCTCGGCCGCCCGGGCCGCCTTCCGAGCTTCGTCGGCGGTGACGGTGACGTACGCGTTGAGGCGCGGGTTCAGGCGGTCGATCCGGTCGAGGGCCGCGTCGACGACCTCGACCGGGGAGATCTTCCGCTTCCGGATGAGGGTGGCCAGCTCGGTCGCCGGAAGCCAGCAGAGCGCGTCGTTCGCCATTCCAGGCTCCTTTCCATCATCACCGGATCACGCGATCCAGCAGCGCAGCCAGCTCGGTCGGTCGGCTCAGGAAGGGCGAGTGGCCGCCGGGCAGCTCCAGCGCCTCGACAGAGAGCCGCTCGCGGGCGGCCCGCCGCGACCACGCCGGCGCGATCGCGCGGTCCTCGCGGCCGATGATCGACACCCGGGTGGCCTCCGGCCACGCCGTGAGCGGGCACGGTTCTCGGCGCGGCGTGGCGGCCTGCCGCCGCAGGCGCGCCCACGCCCACTCGGCCTCCCGGGGCGTGCAGTCCTGATAGAAGATCGCGCGCGCGGACGCGGCGTCCCGCCAGGAGGTCGACCCGTCCGGGTGGAGGACGCGGCCGGGATGCGTCAGATAGCCGGGCACGTAGATGTCGGGCTCGGCGGCGACCTGGTCGTCGAGGCTCCGCCCGAAGAGCGGGAGCCCGGCGCACAGGAACACCAGGCACCGCACCGGCCGGCGCGCGGCCACCAGGGGGATGGTGAGGCCGCCGAGGGAGTGGCCGACGAGGACCAGGTCGTCGGCCGCCCCGAGCGCCCGATCGACGACCTCCGCGTAATGGACGAAGCCGGCGGCCGGGTCCTCGCACGGGAGGTCGATCGCGACCGTCCGGTGTCCCCGCCCCTCGAGCTCGGGGACGAGCCGATCCCAGCACCAGGCCCCGTGCCAGGCCCCGTGGACGAGCCCGAAGGTGGTCATATCCTGCCCCTCGACGCGCCCAGCCTATCACGCCGGACGGCGGGCGGGATGAGGCTCAGGCCCGCGGCAGTGGCGGCGATGGCGGACGCCACCAGGAACGCGTCGGTGAAGGCGCGCGCGGTCGCGTCGGCCTCCGCCGCGCCGAGCCCCCGATAGAGCGCGAGCCGACCCTCGTAGACGAACGTCGCCAGCCCCGCGCCCGTGACGATGCCGCCCCGGCGCATCAGCACGACGAGGCTTCCCGCCCAGCCCTGCCGCGCGCGCGGCAGGGCCCCCATCACGTAGTGCATGTTGGGAGCGGCAAACAGGCCGACCCCGCCGCCGGCCAGCAGGAGGGCAAGGGCGATCGCGACGGGCGAAGACGTGGCGTCGAGCCGGCTCGTCAGCAGGAGCCCGACCGCCTCGGCGCCGAGGGCCACGGGCACCAGGCGCCGCGCGCCCCGGCGATCGGCCCACAGGCCGCCGGCCGGCGCTCCCAGGGCCGTCGCCAGCGCCCCGGCGGCGAACAGCACGCCGCCCGGGCCGGCCCCGAGGCCGCGCCGCTCCAGCAGATAGTAGGGAACCAGGAGCCAGACGAAGAAGAGCGCGCCGTTGGCGAGGACGTTGACCGCGTTGGCCACGACGAACGTCCGCCGATCGGCGACCGCGTGGGCGGTCGGGGGCGCCTCCATGCGGGTGGGACCCGGGAGCTCCCGCGGCCGGGCGCGCCAGACGAGCACGAGGGCGGCCAGGGCGAGCGGCAGGCGGGTGAGATAGACGGCCCGCCATCCCCACGCCGTCACCAGGGCGCCGCCGGCGAGCGGGCCGAGCACCGCCCCGGCGCCGAAGGCGAGGTTGAACCAGCCCAGGGCCCGCTGCCGCTCGGCATCCCGGCTCGCCAGGGTGACCAGGGCCGGCGCGCTGCCGAAGATGAGCGCGGCCCCGACGCCCTGAAGCACGCGGCCGCCGAGCAGCCAGCCGAACGCCGGCGCGCCGCCGCAGAGAAGGAACGCCGCCGCGGTGAGGGCGAGCCCGAGGACGAAGACCCGGTGGTGCCCGCTCCGATCGGCGAGCCAGCCGGCGGGAAGCAGCAGACAGGCGTCGGTCAAGACGTAGGCGATGACGACCCACTGGATCGCGGAGACAGGACGCCCGAAGGCCGCCGAGATCGCGGGAAAGGCGATGTTGACCGCGGAGTCCAGCGTGACGGGAAAGACGCCGAGACCGGCGAGGAGGACGGTGATGCGCGAGGCGCTCAGCGGCGGGGCGGCGGGAGATGGACCGGGCGGCCGAGGAAGAGCTCGGCGGCCTCGCCGAGCGTCTCCGAGAGCGTCGGGTGTGGGTGAATGGTGGCGGCGATGTCCTCGGCGAGGGCGCCCATCTCGACGGCGAGCGTGCCCTCGGCGATGAGGTCGCCCGCGTGCGGCCCGACGAGACCCAGGCCGAGGAGGCGTCCGGTGCCAGCCTCGAAGGTGAGCTTGGTGAGCCCGTCCGGGCGCCCCATCGCCACGGCGCGCCCCGACGCCGACCACGGCATCTTCACCGTCCGGACGTCGACCCCCCGCGCCCGCGCGGCTTCCTCGGTCAGACCGGCCCAGGCCACCTCGGGATCCGTGAAGACCACGGCCGGAATCGCCTGGGGCTCGAAGGCGGCGGGCCGCCCGGCGATCGCCTCCGCCGCCACCAGGCCCTCCGCCATCGCCTTGTGGGCGAGCATCGGCTCGCCGGCCACGTCGCCGACCGCGTAGATGCGGGGCACGCTCGTTTGCCGCCGCGCATCGACCTCGATGAAGCCCCGGGGATCGAGCCGGACGCCGATTCGCTCGAGGCCCAGCTCGGCGGTGTGCGGGCGGCGGCCGACGGCGACCAGCACCTGCTCGACCTCGAGCTGGCCCGGCGCGCCCTCGCCGGCGAGCTCGACCACCGCCCCGCTGTCCGTCTCGCGGACCGCCGTGACCTTCGTCCGGAGGTGGATCTGCTTGAAGAGGCCCGCCAGGCGGCGGGCGAGCGGCGCCACCAGATCGCGGTCCACGCCCGGCAGGAGGCCGTCCATCAGCTCGACGACCGTGACCTCGGATCCCAGCGCGGCGTAGACGGTGCCCAGCTCGAGCCCGATGTAGCCTCCGCCGACCACGAGGAGGCGGGAGGGCACGGCCGGCAGCGCGAGAGCCGCGGCGGAATCCCAGATCCGCGGGCTGGGCTGGTCGAGCCCCGGCAGCGTCGTCGGACGCGCGCCGGTGGCCACGATCGCGTGCTTGAAGCGGAGCGTGGCGGGCGGGGCGTCCTCCGACGCGACCTGCACCGTGTGGGCGTCGGCGAAGCGGGCCTGCCCCGCCACCACGTCGACGCCCCGCACGCGGGCGAGCCCGGCCAGGCCCTGGGCGAGCTTCACGATCGAGGCCGCCGTCCACTCGCGGAGGCGATCGAGAACCAGCCGGGGCGGCGCGAACTCGAGCCCGGCCGCCCGGGCCTCGGCCGCGTCGTGCACGAGAGCGGCGAGGCCGAGGAGCGCCTTGGACGGGATGCAGCCCACGTGCAGGCACTCACCGCCCAGGGGCCCGCGCGCATCGACGATCACGGTCTCGAGGCCGAGGTCGGCGACCCGGAAGCCGGCCGCGTACCCGCCGGGACCACCGCCGATCACGACGACGTCGACCTCGCGCGGGAGCTCTCCCACGACCATGGTCAGCCGGGCTCTCAGTTCAGCTTGGGGCGGGAGCGCCTGCTGTCGCTCCCCGCTGCTTCCCGTCGTCCCTGCCCGGCCCGTCCCGCCTCAACTCCGTCACCGGCTCTCAGGCGTCCAGCAGAAGACGCTCGGGGTCCTCGAGCAGCCGCACCAGCTCGGCGCTGAGGCGGGCGGCCTCCATCCCGTCGATCACGCGATGGTCGAAGGCCAGCGAGAGCGGAAGGATCAGGCGGACGACCACCTGGCCGTCCCGCACGACCGGCATCTCGCGCGCCCGGCCCAGCCCGAGGATCGCCACCTCGGGGTAGTTGATGATCGGCGTCGCGCCCGTGCCGCCGAGCGCCCCGGTGTTCGTCACCGTGAAGGTTCCGCCACGCAGCTCCTCGAGCGTGGCCTTGCCCTCGCGGGCTCGCCCCACCAGCTGAGAGAGCTCCACGGCCAGGTCACGGATGCGCTTCTGGTCGACGTCCCGCACGACCGGCACCACCAGGCCGCGCTCGGTGTCCACCGCCACGCCGATGTGGTAGTAGCGCTTCAGGACGAGCTCGCCCGTCCGGTGGTCGAGGCTCGCGTTGAAACGCGGATGCCCCTTCAGGACGAGGGCCGCGGCCTTGATCACGAGCACGGTGAGCGTGAGGTCGCCCCCGCCGTCGCGGACGCGGGCCTGGTGACGGCGGCGGAGCGCCTCGAGCGCGGTGATGTCGGCCTCGTCGTGCTGGGTGACGTGGGGAATGACCGCCCAGGCGAGCGCGAGATGCTCGGCGCTCCGGCGGCGGATGCCTCGAAGCGGCTCGCGCTCGATGGGCCCCCACTGCTCGAAGCGCGGGAGCGGCGGCAGCTCGACGCGAAGCTCGAGGGGCCGCCCGGGCTCGGCTTCGCGCGCCTCAGCCGGGCCCGCGGGGACCGTCGCCGCACCCCGCGTGGGGGAGTCTGAGGGGGGGAGCTTCCCCCCCTCAGCCCGAACACTCCGGACATCTTCGTCCGTGATCCGCCCGCCGGGTCCGGTGCCCTTCACGCCCGCCAGCTCGACCCCGAGCTCGCGGGCGAGGCGCCGGGTGGCCGGCGTCGCCGCCGGAGGGATCGTTCGGGCTGGGGGGGGCACGCTGTCCCCCCCGAACCCCTCCACGCGGGGTTCGGCGACGCTCACCGCCGGCCCCCCAGGTCTGGCGGTAATTTTCTCCTGAGCCCGATCACTCCCCCCGTCTCCGAAGCTCATCAGCACGGAGCCGACCTTGACACGCTGGCCCGGTCGCACGTGAATCTTCGCGACCCGGCCGCCGAAGGGCGAGGGCAGCTCGACCTGAGCTTTCTCGGTCTCCACCAGGAGGACCGCCTGGTCCTCCTTGATCTCCTCGCCCTCGGCGACGAGAACCTGGACGATCTCCGCCTCGGTCAGACCCTCACCGAGATCGGGCAGCTTGAATTCTCGAGCCATGCGCACCTCCCCGCCGGGGGAGCCGGGGAAAGGGAGCTAGAAGCGAAGGGTCTCGCGGACGGCGCTCAGCACGTGCTCCGCGTCGGGGAGCCAGCCCCGCTCCCGCGCAAACCCCGGGTAGACGACGTCGGGCGCCGTGACCCGGCGGATCGGCGCCTGGAGCTGGAGGAACGCGGTCTCGACGATGCGGGCCATCACCTCGGCGCCGACGCCACAGTTCCGCTGCGCTTCGTGGGCGACCACGGCGCGCCCGGTCTTCCGCACCGAGGCCGCGATCGCCTCTCCGTCCATGGGCGAGATCGACAGGAGGTCGATCACCTCGATCTCGGCGCCGTCCTCGACCTTCACCCGGTCGGCCACCTCGAGGCACTTGTGGAGCATGCTGCCGTAAGCGATCAGCGTCAGGTCCGTCCCCTCCCGGGCGACCCGCGCCTGGCCGATCGGCCAGGTCTCCTCGGCATCGGGGACCTCCTCCCGGACGGCGTGGTAGAGCGCCTTCGGCTCGAAGAAGACGACCGGGTCGGGGTCCCGGATGGCGCTCACCAGGAGCGCCCGGGCGATCCGGGGGGCCGAGGGGATGACGATCTTGAGGCCCGGCGTGTGGGCGTAGTAGGCCTCCTCGCTCTCCGAGTGGTGCTCCAGGGCGCGGATCCCTCCGCCGTAGGGCATGCGGATCACCATCTGGATGTGGTACCGCCCCCGGGTGCGGGCGCGGTAGCGGGCGGCGTGGTTCTCGATCTGGTGGAAGGCCTGGAAGGCGAAGCCCGAGAACTGGATCTCGGGGATGGGCTTGAGACCGTAGATGGCCATCCCGACGGCCATCCCGACGATCGCGCCCTCGGCCAGCGGGGTGTCGATCACCCGCTGCTCGCCGAACTTCTTGAGCAGCCCCTCGGTGACGCGGAAGACTCCCTCGTCGACGCCGACGTCCTCGCCGAGCACCATGACGTCGTCGTCCCGCTCCATCTCCTGGTGGAGGGCGAGGTTGATCGCCTTGACCATCGTCAGCTTGCGGGTCTCGTTGGCCATATGGCGAGCTCCTCAGTTCCGCGGCTTCCCGTCGTCCACGCACGGCAGCGTCGCCATCATTCCTTCACGCGCTCCTCAGCTCGGCGGAGTTTCCCCGATCTCCGCGAGGTGGTGGACCAGCGCCTCCCGCTGCGCTTCGAGCTCCGGGGGACGCTCGGCGTAGACGTGCTCGAAGACCTCCAGGAGGTTCGGCTTCATCCGCGCCTCGGCCCGCTCGATCGCACCCCGGATCTCGGCGTCCACCTCCGCCTCGAGCTCGGCGTGCGTCCGCTCGTCCACGACTCCCTTGGCCTCGACGTAGCGCCGGAATCGGATGAGCGGCTCCTTGGCCTCCCACGTCTTGACTTCTTCCTCGCTCCGGTACTTGGTGGGGTCGTCGGCGGTCGTGTGCATCGACAGGCGGTACGTCACCGTCTCGATCAACGTGGGCCCGCCGCCCTGACGGGCCCGTTCCACCGCTTCCTGGGTGGCGACGCAGACGGCCAGGACATCGTTGCCGTCCACCTGGATCCCCGGGAACCCGTAGGCCGTCGCCTTCTGGGCCAGCGTCTTGGCCCGGGTCTGCCGCGAGCGCGGGACGGAGATCGCCCACTGGTTGTTCAGGATCAGGAAGATCAGCGGCACCTGGAAGACCCCGGCGAAGTTCATCGCTTCCTGGCAGTCCCCGTGGGAGGTCGCCCCGTCGCCCAGATAGGCCAGGGTGACGCTCCCCTCCCCCTTGTAGCGGGCCGCGTAGGCGACGCCGACCGCGTGGGGGAGCTGGCTCGCGATGGGAATGCAGAGGGGGAGATCCCGATTGCCGTCCGGCACCCGCATCCCTTCGGCGAAGCCCGCGTAATAGAGCACGAGGTTGTCGAGCGGCCAGCCGCGCCACATGTAGGCCGGCCACTCGCGGTAATACGGGACGACCCAGTCGGTCGGCCGGAGCGCATAGACGCTGCCGAGGACCGCGGCCTCGTGACCCCGCGTGGGGCCGAAGGTGCCGATCCGGCCCTGACGCTGCAGGCGCAGCATCCGCTCGTCGAATCGCCGGGAGAGGAGGAACGTGCGGTAGAGACGCTTGAGGTCGTCGGGGGGGATCTTCGGTTCCAGCTTGGTATCGACGTTGCCTTCCGGGTCCAGGATCGACAAGTACTCGATGGGAGGGAGGTCGAGGCTCTTTCGCGGCAAGTCGGCCTCCTTGGTGAAGTCTCCTACGGTTATTGTCTACCATGGACGCCCGGGCGGTCAACTTCGCCGGCCGTGAAAAAAATGCACGGGGAGCGTCCGGGCGCGCGCCGCGGTTACGATCGTCGGAGGAAGGGGATCACCGTGGTCTGGTACGGGTGGCTCGGTCTGGGCGTCCTCGTCGTGAGCCAGGCGCTCGTCCCCTGGCGGCTGCCGCCCCTGGCGCGCTGGTACACGCCGATCATGTGGAGCGCCTACATCCTGCTCGCCGACGCCCTGGTGCTCAGGCGCCGGGGGGCCTCACTCATCCACGACCGGCCGCGCGAGGCCGCCTTCATGGCGACCGTGTCGATCCCGCTCTGGCTCGTCTTCGAGCTCTACAACCTCCGCCTCCAGAACTGGGACTACTTCGGGGTGCCCGAGCCCCCCTGGCTGGCCGCCCTCGGCTACGCCTGGGCCTTCGCGACGATCACGCCGGGCCTGTGGGAGACCGCGGCCCTGCTCGACGCCTTCGCGGTGTTCGCCGGCGCTCGAGGCGTGCCGCGGCCGCCCAGCCCGGCCCTGCTCCGCGCCGGGGTCGCGGTCGGGGCCGTGTTCCTGGTGGTCCCTCCGCTCCTGCCGGCGCCCGCGCGCCCCTGGGCCTTCGGCTTCGTGTGGCTCGGGTTCGTCCTGCTCCTCGACCCCCTGAACTACCGGGCGGGCCGCCCCTCCTTCACGGCCGCCTGGGCGCGCGGGGACCGGGGCTTCGTCTACCGGTGGCTCCTGGCCGGGGTCATCTGCGGGGTGCTCTGGGAGTTCTGGAACTACTGGGCCATCGGCCGGTGGGAGTACGTGGGGGTGCCCGTGTTTCCCGACTGGAAGCTCTTCGCGATGCCGCTGGCCGGCTATCTCGGTTTTCCCCCCTTCGCGCTCGAGGTGTTCGCGATGTATCATTTCGTCCGGCCCCTTGCCGGGTTGTCCGTGACGAGGCCAACACTCACTCCGACATCGAGGAGGTGACCGACGGTGGCGACCAAGCGCAGTAAAGGATCGGGAGGGAAGACCAGGGCGAAGAGCGCGGCAAAACCCGCGGCCCGGCGGCCGGCCACGAGCGGCGGGGATCGGCGGCGCGGCGACGAGCGCCGGACGCGCGCGGGTAGCAGTGCGATGGGTGGCGGCGGCGCGCCGGTCGCGCGGACCCCGGAGCGGCGCCCAGCGGCGATCGCGCCGGCCGGGGGCGGGCGGACCGGAGCCAGCGTCTTTTCCGCCGAGCGCGCCCGCGCGCTCCAGGACGCGATCCAGCGGAGCAAGCTGACCGCCGCGGACCCCTGGGGCTATACGTCCAAGGCGCGGAAGTGGGAGACACGCGCGCGCGAGCTCGCCGAGCGCCTCGCCCGCGACGGGGAGAGCGCGTCCCTGCGACAGGCCCTCGACGCGCTGAGCGCCGAGGTCGAGCGCGACCGCGACTTCCAGGAGGCTCGCCGGCTCTTCTAGGCAGTGGGAGGGGGCCTCTGATCGAACGGGCTTCGCCCTTGGGGGCCCCCTCCCAGCCCCACCCCCAGGAAGAGGTTGCGCGGGCCAAGCCCGCGCTCGGAGCGGACGATCAGCCCTGTGGCGATTAGGCTTCCCCCGGCGCGCGGTCAGTCCGACAGCTCTTGGGGTCTGCGATCGGCCGCCGCCGGGTCACCACCACTGGGTGCGCTTCACCTTCCAGAGGTAGTAATCCCAGTTCCCGCAGAGACCGCTGTAGACGAGGATCCCGAGCGAGGTCAAGAGCGTGACCGGAAGGGTCCAGATGGGGACGAGGCCCAGCCCCAGGAGCAGGAGCCCCTTGCCGTAAAGCCCCTTCCGAAGGTACCAGAGCGGCCCGAAGACGAACGCCCCCCAGTTCCAGGTCGGCACGAACCGCCCGCCGCGACGCGCGAAGCGCGCGAACCCGCGATCGGCGGCGCCATCGGCCTCGTCGCGGGACACGTGGCGGTCCGCGGGCAGGAGGATCAGCGCGGCGGGCGGGACCCCGGCCGCGTACAGCTCTCGGGCCAGCCCCGGGACCTCCTCGTCACGCAGCTCGACGCGCGTCACGAAGCCGGGGCCGCCGAGCGCCGCGGCCACGGCCGACACGTCCTGGGACGGGAACCGATGGGCCAGCGAGCGCGCGATCTGGTAGCGGTGCCGCGCGTCGGCGATCCGCGTGAGACGGAGCTCGTAGAGCCGAGGTCCGGCCGTCCCGTCCGACCGGGGCACACCGTCCTCGCGTCAGGTGACGAGCTCCGCCATGAGCCGCATCGCATCCGGCTGGCTCGTGGCGCAGATCAAAGTGGTGACGCCGGCCGCCGCGTACGCGGCCAGCCGATCGCGGATCCGCTCCCGCGGCCCGCAGAGAGCCACCTCGTCGACCAGGGCATCGGGCACGGCGGCGATCGCCTCGTCGCGCTTCCCGGCCAGGTAGAGCGACTGGATCCGGGCGGCGTCGGCCTCGTAGCCGTAGCGACAAGCGAGATCGTTGTAGAAGTTTCGGCCGCGGGCCCCCATGCCCCCGACATAGAGGGCCAGACGCGGCTTGACCTGCGCCCGGCAGGCGGCGGCATCCGACCCGCAGACGACCTGCACCGTCGGCGCGATGTCGAAGGGCGGCGGCCCCGGCCGGGGAGCGCGGCGGGCGAAGCCCTCGTCGAGCGCGGCGCGGTAGAGTCCCATGCGGTCCGGGGAAAAGAAGACCGGCAGCCAGCCATCGCCGATCTCGGCCGCCAGGGCCACGTTCTGCGGCCCGATGGCGGCCACGTAGATCGGGATGTGCGGCCGGGCGTGCAGGATACTCTTGAGCGGCTTGCCGAGGCCGGTGGCGCCCGGCCCCGTGTACGGGATCCGGTAGTGCTCGCCCGCGTGCTCGAGCGGTTTCTCCCGGGCGAGGATGGTCCGCACCACCGAGACGTACTCACGCATCTTCCCGAGCGGCTTGCCGAACGGCTGCCCGTGCCAGCCCTCGACGACCTGCGGGCCGGAGACGCCGAGCCCGAGGAGGAAGCGACCCCCGGAGAGCGCGTCGAGCGTCATCGCCGTCATCGCGGTCATGGCCGGCGTCCGCCCGGCGATCTGCATGATGGCCGTGCCGAGGTGGATCCGGTACGTCACGGCGCCGAGCCAGGCGAGCGGCGTCACGGCGTCCGACCCGTAGGCCTCGGCCGACCACACGGAGTGGTAGCCCAGCCGCTCGGCGTCCTGCACGAGCTGAGCGTCCAGGATCACCTTCGCCGCCGTGTAGCCGAGATTCAATCCGAGGCGCATCGTCCCTCCCTATCCAGCGATGAACCGGGCGACCTCGCGGCCGATCTCCGCGCCACGCTCCTCCTGCAGGAAGTGGCCGGCCCCCTCGACGACCCGAAAGGTCGCGCCCGGGAAGAGCCCGGCGAAGCGGCGCCCGGCTTCGATCGGGAAGACGCGATCCTGGTCGCTCCAGAGGACCAGGGTCGGCGGGGCGCGGCGCGCGAGCGCCGTCTGCGTCTCCACCATCTCGCGCCCGCCCGGGTCGCCCGGGCGGGTCGGGATCATCGCCGGGAAGGCCCGCGCCCCCGCCTTCGAGGCGAGGTCGGGAAACGGCGCGTCGTAGGCCCGCACGATCTCGTCCGTGATCCGGCCCCGATCGACCGCCGCCCGCCTCACGACGAGCCCGGCCGGAAGGTCCGGGGTCCGGGCGGCGTAGGCTCGCCAGGCCTGGAGCCCTTCGGACAGGGGCTCGTGGCCGGTGAAGAGTCCGGTGTTCAGCACGACCAGCCGGGCGACCCGCTCGGGCTGCTGGACGGCAAGGCGGAGGCCGATCGGCCCGCCCCAGTCCTGGACGACGATGGTCATCGCCCGCAGATCGAGCGCCTCGACGACCCGCGTGAGGATCGCGACGTGTCCGGTGTAGCTGTAGCGGGCCTCGTCCGTCCACTTGTCGGATTTGCCGAACCCGACGTAATCGGGCGCGACGGCCCGCGCGCCGGCCTCCACCACCTGCGGGATGATCCGGCGGTAGAGGAAGGACCACGTCGGCTCGCCATGGAGGAGCAGGACCGGCGCGCCCTGACCCTCGTCCACATAGTGGATGCGCATCCCGTCGACGGCGAGATAGCGAGGGGCGAACGGGTAGTCGGGCAGCTCGCGGAATCGCTCCTCCGGCGTGCGGACGACCGACATGCCGGGACTGTGTCCCACCGGGACGCCGAAGTCAACCCGGGAGGTCCGCTGCCGGGCGCCTCTGCTGCGGGCGCCTCTTGACCGGCCGCGCCTGCTCCGCCTAGACTCGCTCTAGTCCACGTTCAGGAGGTGCTCGATGCCGCTCTATCTGGATGTGCACCACAAGATTCCGGGGCTGACCGGGGAAGGCGTGGGAGAGGCCCACGAGAAGGACCTCAAGGTCCAGAACAAATATGGGGTCAACTACCTCCGGTACTGGTACGACGAAGGGACCGGCAAGGTCTTCTGCCTCGTCCAGGCGCCCAGCAAGGAAGCGGCGGCGGCGGTGCACCGGGAGGCCCACGGTCTCGTCGCCGACGAGATCATCGAGGTCAAGGAGGGCGCGTAGGCCGCGCGTGACCCTCCGGCGCCTCCCCGGAGCCTGAATGCGCTGCCGGCGCTGCCGGCAGGAGAACCCGCCCGGGGCCCGGTTCTGCAACGGGTGCGGCGAGCCGCTCCCGACGGTCTGTTCGGCGTGCGCCCACCTCAACGTCCCCGGCAGCCGCTTCTGTAACCAGTGCGGGGCGCCGCTGGAATCGGCCGCGGCCGCCCCTGCCCCCGCCGGGCGCTTCACCTCGCCCGAGACCTATACCCCGCGGCATCTCGCCGAGCGCATCCTCACCTCCCGGAGTGCCGTCGAAGGCGAACGCAAGCAGGTCACGGTGCTCTTCGCCGACCTCAAGGGGTCCATGGAGCTCCTGGCCGACCGGGACCCCGAGGAGGCGCGCCGGCTGCTCGATCCCGTCCTCGATCGGATGATGGAGGCCGTCCATCGCTACGAGGGCACCGTGAACCAGGTCATGGGCGACGGGATCATGGCGCTGTTCGGCGCCCCGCTCGCCCTCGAGGATCACGCGGTGCGCGCCTGTTACGCCGCGCTCCGCATGCAGGAGCGCGTGACCCGGTACGGCGACGAGACCCAGCGGCGCCACGGCGTGCCCCTGCAGATCCGGGTGGGGCTGAATTCGGGCGAGGTCGTCGTGCGGTCGATCGGCAGCGACCTCCACATGGACTACACGGCGGTCGGGCAGACGACGCATCTCTCCGCCCGGATGGAGCAGACGGCCAAGCCCGGATCGATCCTCCTCACCGCCGAGACGCTGAGGCTCGCCGAGGGGCACGTCGAGGCCCGGCGGCTGGGACCGGTCGTGGTGAAGGGACTGTCCTCGCCCGTGGAGGCCTTCGAGCTGACCGGGCCGAGCCGGGCGCAGTCCCGGCTCCACGCCGCCCTCAGCCGGGGGCTCAGCCCGTTCGTGGGCCGAGCGGCGGAGCTGGAGCACCTGGGACGCGCCCTCGAGCAGGCCCGCGAGGGGCGGGGGCAGGTGGTGGCCGTCGTCGGCGACCCCGGCGTCGGCAAGAGCCGCCTCTTCTTCGAGTTCACCCGCTCGCCGGCCGCCGACGGGTGGCTCCTGCTGGAGACCGCGGCCGTCTCCTACGGGCGCACGCTCACCTATCTTCCGGTCGTGGCGCTGCTGAGGGCATACTTCGAGGTCGGCGACCACGAGGCGGCCGAGCGCGTCCAGGCCAAGGTCACCGAGCGGGTGCTCACCCTGGATGACCGATTGACCGACGCCATTCCCCTCCTCCTCTTCCTCCTGGAAGCGCTCCCCGAGGATCACCCGCTCCGCTCGCTCGACCCGAGCCTGCGTCAGGCCCACGTCCTCAACGCCGCCAAGCGCCTGCTCCTCCGCGAGACGCAGCGTCAGCCGGTCCTCCTCGTCGTCGAGAACCTCCACTGGATCGATCCGGATAGTCAGGCGCTCTTCGAAGGCCTGGTCGAGAGCCTGCCGACCGCCCGGTTCCTGCTCCTCGTGAACTACCGGGCCGAGTTCCAGCACGGCTGGGGCAACAAGAGCTATTACACGCAGCTCCGGCTCGACCCGTTGCGGCCCGCCAGCGCGGAGGCGCTGCTGGAGCGCTTGCTGGGAAGCGCGGCGGATCTGGTCCCGCTCAAGCGGCTTCTCATCGAGCGGACCCAGGGGAATCCCTTCTTCCTCGAGGAGACCGTCCGGACCCTCGTCGAGACCGATGTCCTGGTGGGCGACCGGGGCGCGTACCGCCTGGTCAAGCCGCTGCCGACGATCCAGGTGCCGGCCAGCGTCCAGGCCGTCCTGGCCGCGCGGATCGACCGGCTCCCCCCCGAGGAAAAGCGTCTGCTCCAGGCCGCCGCCGTGATCGGCGCTCACGTCTCCGTCCCGCTCCTGCGGGCGATCGCCGAGGTGCCCCCCGACGGGCTCCAGCAGAATCTGACCCACCTCCAGGCCGCCGAGTTCCTGTACGAGCGGGCGCTCTTCCCCGACGTCACCTACACCTTCACGCACGCCCTCACTCACGAGGTGGCCTACGGGAGCCTCCTGCAGGAGCAGCGGCGGGCGCTCCACGCGCGCATCGTGGACGCGTTCGAGGAGCTGTACCCCGACCGGCTCGCCGAGCACACCGAGTGGCTGGCCCACCACGTGGCCCGGGGCGAGGTCTGGAGCAAGGCGCTCAGCTATTTCCGCCCCGTCGGGAGCGGCCAGGTCCCGCTCATCATGGCCGGCTCCTTCTGGTGGCTCGGCGACCACGCGCGGGCCCTCGAGACCGCCCGAGAGGACCTCCGGATCGCCAGCGACTTCAGCCACTTCCCGCTTCAGCTCCAGGCCTACGTTCGCCTGGGACAGATCTACCACTCGCTCGGCGAGTACCCGCGCGCGATCGAGTGCCTGCGGCGCAACGTCGCCTCGCTCGACGGCGAGCTGCTCCGCGAGCCCTTCGACCTGCCGGCGCCGCCGTCCGTGCTCTCGCGGGCCTGGCTCACCTGGTGTCTCGGCGAGTGCGGGGAGTTCGCCGAAGCGACGGTGCTGGCCGCCGAGGCGCGGCAGATCGCGGAGGCGCTCGAGGAGCCGTACAGCCGGATCCTGGCGGCCGCCGCGCTCGGGGTGCTGCACGCCGCCAAGGGAGAGCCGGAGGCGGCCATCGCTCCCCTGGAAGCCGCCCTCGCCCGGGCGCGCGACCGCCGCCTCGTGGTCCTGGTCCCCCTGGTGGCCGCGCCGCTCGGATACGCCGCCGCCCTCGCCGGCCGAGTGGCGACAGGCCTGGCCGTCCTCGAGCAGGCGGTCGAGCAGGCAGCCGCGATGCAGTTCAAGGCCAACCAGGCGCTTCGCCTCGTCTGGCTCGGCGAAGCGCGGGTCCTGGCGGGTCACCCGGACCTGGCCCGCGCGCTCGCCACTCGGGCGCTCGCCCTCTCGGAGGCGCAGGCGGAGCGCGGGCACCAGGCTCACGCCCTCCGACTCCTCGGCGAGATCGCCGCCGGTGACGCCCACGCCGATGCCCCGGCCGCCGAGGCCTCGTACCGTCAGGCCCGCGCGCTCGCCGAGGCGCTCGGGATGCGGCCGCTCCAGGCCCGCTGCCACCGCGGCCTCGGCGAGCTGTATGGCCGAATCGGGGAGACCGAGCGGGCGAGGCCCGAGATGGAGGCCGCCATCGCGCTACGCGAGTCGATGGAGAGGCCGCGCTGACCACCGACACCGGTCTCCGGTGCCAGCCGGACTTCTTTCGGCTGGCGGTCTTCTTCGGCGCGATCTACTTCGTGCAAGGGTTCGCCGAGCCGAAGGCCGGCCTCGCGTCGCAGCCGATCTTCTTCCTTCTCAAGGACGACCTCAAGCTGACGGCGTCCCAGACGGCGACCTTCTTCGCCCTCATCGGCATCGCCTGGAACGTCAAGCCGCTCTACGGCCTCCTGTCCGACCTGGTCCCGCTCTTCGGCTATCGGCGGCGCTCGTACCTCCTCATCACCACCGCCATGGCGGCCGGCGGCTGGCTGATTCTCGGCCTCTTGCCGGGGTACCCCTACGGCCTCACGCTGGTGATCCTCGGCCTCACCGGGCTCGGGCTCGCCTTCACCGACGTCCTGTGTGACGCCGTGATGGTGGAGGAGGGCAAGCCCCGCGGCCTCACCGGGCGCTTTCAGTCGATCCAGTGGGCCGCCATCTACGCCGCCAGCCTGATCGCCGGCGTCGGCGGCGGCTACCTCTCCGCACACGTCGCCTATTCGCACACGTTCCTGCTCGTCGCCGCCTTCCCGGCCCTGTCGTTCGCGGCCTCGGCCTACGCCGTCCGTGAGGGACGCACCCGGTTCGACCGCGCCACCGTCCACACGACGCTGGCCGCGCTCCGCACCGGCGTCCGCTCGGGACCGCTCTGGCGCGCGGCGGCCTTTCTGCTCCTCTGGAACTTCAGCCCCTCTTTCGGCGTTCCCCTCGAGTTCTACATGGTGGACGTCCTGGGGATCACCAAGATCCAGCTCGGCCTCCTCGCCACGATCGCGAGCGGCGCGTCGATGGTGGGGGCGATCCTGTTCGGGCGGTACTTCCGGGGCTACCCGGTCAAGCGCCTGCTGAACGTCGCCGTCGGCATCGGGGTGGCCGGCACGCTCGCCTACTACGGGCTGGTCGGCTGGTGGTCGGCGGTCTTCCTCAACGCCACCGTGAGCCTGGTGACCATGGTCGCCTTCCTGGCGACCATGGACCTCGCCGCGCGCGCGGTGCCGACCCACGCCGAAGGGACGTTCTTCGCCGCGCTGATGTCGGTGAACAACATCGGGACGACCGGCTCGGCCTGGCTCGGGGGGTGGCTCTACGATCTGGTCGGGCTGGGCTGGCTGATCGCCATCAGCGCCGCGGCCACCGCCGCCTGCTGGCTCCTGGTCCCCTGGGTCCGCACCGACTGACGAGGTGACGTGAGCCAGGCCGGCGTGCAGCCGATCGAAGACGACCGCCCGGGCTGGCGCGTGGCCGCGCCACGGCTGGCCGACGCCCTCGCCGTCAACGCCATCCCTCTCTGGGGCCTGGTGCACGGCGCGTGGTCGCTCGGCTCGCTGCTGATCTTCTACTGGCTGACGAACCTTCTCAACACGTTCTTCACCGGCGCCCGCATCCTGGTGCACCGGAAGCTCACGCGCAAACGGGGACACTGGACCGCCACCGGGGACCGCCGAACGACCTTCCTCGCCAACTTCGTCTTCGTCAATCTCGCCTTCACGCTGGCCCACGGCCTGTTCGTCGCGGCCTTCCTCTTCGGCGTCCTGCGCTTCACCCCCTCGGCGACCGAGCTGCGGCAAGGCGTCCTCGTGCTCCTCGGCGTGATGACGGCGACACTGGCGCTCGACTGCGTGACGATCCGGGAGCGGTCCTTCGCGTGGATTCGCCGTCGCGCCGACCTGGCGCTGGGCCGGATGCTGGTCGTGCACCTGGGGCTGATCGGCGGGGCGTTCATCCTCGCGCTGACGGAGCGCCCGGCCGGCTTCTTCGCGGGCTTCGTGGTCCTCAAGCTGCTCTTCGACGTCGGCGCGGCGCTCCCGGCCGGGCCAGCGGGGCAAGAGCTCCCCGCCGAGCCGCCCCGCTACGTCCGCTGGGCGCGCCGGTTCGGCAAGCCGGGGGAGTTCGACGCCGCCTGGCGGCAGGCGGCGGAGGCCGAGCGGCGCAAGCTGATCGAGGCGGAGGAAGCGCTCCCCGCGCCGCCGGCCTGAGCGACCGGCAGGGCGTCACCGCCCGCCGCACGGCGGCCGCGCCCTATCGACACCTGGACTCATGGTCTGATAATCGATCCACCACTCCGATGGCCGTCCGGGTCCGGCCGCCGGAGCGGACGCGCGCGGCCAGGGTGCGGCCCATCGAGATGATCGCTCAGCGCGTGCTGGGGCTTCGCGACCGCGATGCCTGAGATCAAGGTGTTCGAGGTGGGCCGGAGCGTGGCGGCCGTCCGCCTCGAGCCGCGGTGGACCGCCCGCCGGCGCGAGCGCCTGTTCGCGCTCGCCTGCGTGGCGCCGACGGCGCTCCTCGTCGCCGGGCTGATCCTCTATCCGGCGCTCTTCACCATGTGGCTCAGCCTCCAGCGGCGGGAGCTCTTCGCACACTCCGGCACAACCTGGTGCCGGCGGAGGTGACCGAGCTTCTCCGCGGCGCCATCGACGTGCACGTCCACGCCAACCCGCACCTCTTCCCCCAGAACCACGCCCAGGACGTGGTCGCCCTCGCCACCCAGGCGAAGGAGGCCGGGATGCGCGCCCTCGCGATCGGTCGTCCGTGAGGCCCGGGATCAAGGACTGCGGCGGATCATCGTCAGCCACGTGAAGTGGGCGATGACCGGACTCACGCTCGACGACCTCAAGGCGTTCGCCGGGCAGAGCTGCTTCATCGAGCTCGAGGCGAGCCTGATGATGCCGCTCATGTACTTCGTCTACGGGGAAGCGCCGGCCGACCCGCGCGACATCGCCGCCACCATGCGCGCCGTCGGCCCCGAGCACTGCGTCATCGTCTCGGACCTCGGGCAGCTCTACTCGCCGCTCCCCGTCGAAGGGCTGCGGACCTACGTGGCGATGCTCCTCAAGTGCGGGCTGTCGGCCAAGGAGATCGGGCTGATGCTGCGCCGGAACCCCGCCCGGATCCTCGGGCTCGATTGAGGAGGCGAGCGGGGCCCAGACTCCTGCCTGAGAGATCACCGAGAAGTAATTGGCTCGCTAGCCGTTGACTGCCGGGGCCCGGAGTGCATACTTAATGCTAATCAACCCTCCTCAACGTCGAAAGGAGGTCACTAAGTGGCCCGAAAGGCCGCAGCGTCCAAGTCCCCCCTTATAGTCCAGCGTCTCCCCGTTACCAAGGTCCGGATCCACCTTGGCGCCCTGATTAAGCGGATCCACCTCAACAAGGAGTATGTCATCCTCGAGAAGGACGGCATCCCCGTGGCCGGCCTGATGGACATTGACGAGTTCGAGGACTACCTCGAGCTCCAGGACCCCAAGGTCCGCGAGCACATTCGGAAGAGCCGCGAAGAACACCGCGCCGGCAAGAGCCGGCCGGCCGAGGAGCTGTCCCGTGAGCTTCACAAGATCGTCGGAAGGAGAGTGCGGCGGCGTCAGAGCGCATGACGCCGCCTTTTGCTGTCCGCACCACGCCGCGCTTCGACCGGCTCGCCAAGGCTCTCACCCCGCGCCACCTTGAGTTCCCCTCGCGCTACGACCGCGCCCGAGCGATCCTTGCAGCTGACCCGTATAACCGCGGCCGGGCCTACCAGATCAAGAAGCTCGAGGGCGTCCAGGAGGCCCGCTGGCGGCTCTCCCTCGGCCGCTTCCGGTTCCGCTATGACATCGAGGGCCAGGAGGTCATCCTCCACTACTGCGGCCTCCGCCGCGAGGACACCTACGACTAGATCCTGGCCCCCGACATCCTGCAGGCTCCCCCCAGCGACGAATCGGCCACCGGCGCCGAGGGTTGGGGCCGGAGCGGAACCCTCGTGCTAGGATCGGCGCGACATGGACGGACTGTCGCTCCTGCTGCTGATCGCCGCGGTCGCCTTCCTGTTCGTGACC
Organism: Candidatus Methylomirabilota bacterium; assembly: GCA_036005065.1. Lineage (NCBI taxonomy): Bacteria > Methylomirabilota (SeqCode) > Candidatus Methylomirabilota bacterium. The sequence continues at coordinate 93,360 of DASYQW010000065.1, forward strand.
GCCCGGTTGCGGGACCGGGTGCGGCGGCTCGAGGGGCGCCTTCAGGCACTCGAGCGGGGTCTCGCGCCCTCGGCCCGGGCCGACGCGGCGGCCGAGGCCCCCGTCGTCGTCGCCGCGCCGGCTCCCCCGCCGGCCGAGCCCGCGCGGCCGGCTTCGCCCGAGCCGATCGCCGAGGCGTCACCCGCGTCAGCGCCGCCTCCTGCGCCTCCCGCGCGGCCGGCTGAGCCGGCCCCGTCCCCCGCCCCCGAGCCCGCCTCCCCATCGGCCAGGCCCACCCCGAGCCTCGGCCAGGTCGAGGCGCGACTCGGCGTCGCGTGGCTGAACCGGGCCGGCGTCGTCGTCCTGCTCCTCGGAATCGCGTTCTTCCTCAAGTACGCGTTCGAGAACGACTGGATCGGGCCGACCGGTCGGGTGGCGATCGGGTTCCTGGCCGGAATCGGCTTCCTCGGCCTGGGCGAGCGACAGCGGGCCGCCTACCGCGTCGCCGCCCAGGGGCTGCTGGCGGTCGGGCTCGGCACGCTCTACCTCAGCGTCTACGCGGCCTATGGCTTCTACGGCCTCGTCCCCCTGTGGTCGGCCTTCGTCCTCATGGTTCTCGTCACCGCCACAGGGATGGCCCTCGCCATCCGCGACGACGCCCGCGCCATCGCCCTCCTCGCCAACCTGGGCGGGTTCCTGACGCCGGTCGTCCTCGGCACGGGCACCGACGCCGCTGCCGCCCTCTTCACGTACCTGGCGATCCTCGACGCGGGGATGCTCGCCTCGGCATTCTGGCGCCGCTGGACCGAGCTCCACCTCCTGAGCTTCGCCTTCACGCACGCGCTCTACTGGGACTGGCACTGGACCTGGTACCGCCCCGAACGCCTTCCCGTCGCGTTGGAGGCGGCCAGCGTGTTCTTCGTCCTCTTCGCGCTGGTCGCGCCGGTGGAGGCGGCGCGGCGACGGGAGTCCGGCGGGTGGCGCGCGGCGCCGCTCCTCGTGTTCGCGGCTCCCACCCTGTACTTCCTCGCCGCTCGGGCCGTCCTCTATCCGGCGCACGCCGCCTGGCTCGGCCTGCTCTGCCTCGCCCTGGCGACGGCCTATTTTCTGGGCGGCCGGTGGGCGCTGGCGGCGGCCAGCCCCGGAAGCTGGCTCCCGCTCTTCCACTTCACCCTCGCGCTCGTGTTCCTCACGCTGACCTTCCCCGTCCAGTTCACCGAGCACGGCGTGACCATCGCCTGGAGCGTCCAGGGGGTGGCGCTGCTGTGGGGCGGCTTCCGGCTCGGTACCCGGAGGCTCCGGAGCGGCGCGCTCCTGGTTCTCGCGCTGGCGGGAGCCCGGTGGTGGACGCTGATCGAGCCTCGCCAGTGGCACGGGGGACTCGTCGTCATCGACCACCCGGCGTTCGTCCCCACCCTCGTCTTCGCCACCGCCTGCGCGCTGGCCGCGCTCCTGTACCGGACGGGCGCGCCCGAGGCGGCGGGCTGGGAGTCGGTCGCCCGCCCCCTGCTCTTGCTGGCCGCGATCGGGAGCACCGCGCTCTTCCTCACCGATGCCCTGGCGGACCACGCGGGCCTCCGTCTCCCGGCCTCGCACCTCGACGTCCTCCGGACGGTCATCTGGACGGCGGCGGCGGTGCCGGTGCTCGCGCTGGCGCCCCGAGACCGGACGCGCGTCCTGTTCTTCGCCGGCGGGGTGCTTCTCGCCGCCGTGGGGCTCCACGCCGCCACGGTGGACGCCGAGCGGTGGCGGAACGTCGGACCGCCGGTGCTGAACCTCCGGTTCGGCTCGGGGCTTCTCATCGCGGCCCTCTACGCCGTCTTCGCCGGGATGGCCGACGATTTCCCGATCGCGACAGCCGCGAACCGGGCCCGACTCCGCGCGGTCGCGGCGGTGGCGGCGGCCCTGTTCCTCCTGTGGCACCTGAGCGCGGAGATCCTGCTCATGCCGCTGCCGCGGCTCCGCGAAGTCGAGGCGATCAAGGCCCGGAACATGGGGCTGTCGATCCTGTGGACCGTCTATGCCTTCGTCGCGATGGGCCTCGGGCTCTGGCGAGACCGGGCGGCTCTGCGGATCGGCGCCATCGCGCTCTTCGGCCTCGCCGTCGTCAAGGTCTTGCTGGTCGACCTGGCGACGCTGGACGCCATCTATCGGATCCTGTCGTTTCTGGTCCTCGGCGGGGTCCTCCTGCTCGCGTCGTTTCTCTATACCCGATACCGGGCGCGGGTCCAGGGGCACACACCGTGAGGTGGTGGCGAGCGCTCGCGCTGGTGGCGCTGGCCGGCGCGCCGGTCCTGGCGGCGGGCGCGGCTCCGGCGGCCCTCTACTGGACGCAGCGGAAGGCGATCGGCCTGCCGGCGCTCACCGCGCCGACGTTCGTCGAGGTGATCCTCGATCCGGCGGTGTACCACGACGCCTCGCCGTCCCTCGCCGATCTGCGCATCCGCGACGGCGACGGCGGCGAGGTGGCCTACGTCCTTCGCCGGCACGAGAAGCCCGCCACGCGGCGCGAGCGGGAGATCCCGCTGCTCGACCTCCAGCAGACGCCGAGCCGCGAGGCCCGGTTCGTCCTGGACCTGGGCGACGGGGCGCCGATCCACGCCGGCGTCCGGATCCGCCTCGGGCCGGCCGCCCGGAACTTCCGCGTCCCCGTGAAGGTCGAGACGAGCCTCGACCGGCGGGCCTGGCACCTCGTGCGGGCCGCCGGCTTCATCTACGCGGTCGAGGGTGAGACCCGCGCCACCGACACGTCCGTGCGCTATCCGCCCTCGACCGCTCGGTACCTCCGCGTGACGGTGGGCCCCGCGGGGGGCCGCCCGCTGCCGGTGGCCGGCGCCGCCATCGGCCTCGACACGCCATCCTCGCGGGACGAGGAAGCGGTGCCGGCCGTGATCGAGCGCCAGGAGGATCGCGCGGGCAAGTCGACGCGCCTCACCTTCGACCTCGGCGGCCGGCGGCCCGTCGACCGCGCCGAGCTCGACATCGACGAGCGGACGTTCTACCGCGTGGCCCTCGTCGAGGCGAGTGACGATCGGGTCGGCTGGCGCTTCGTGGGAAGCGGCGCGGTCAGCGCGATCGATACTCCGCGCCTCCGTGACCGGCAGACGAGCCTGCCCATCCCCGAGACCGCGGCGCGGTACCTCCGCCTCACGATCCAGAATCTCGACGACCGTCCGCTCGGGATCGCGGGCGCCCGCCTGATCGGGGTCCGGCGCGGCCTCGTCTTCGAGGCCCGGCCCGAGCAGGTCTTTCACCTCGACTACGGCCGGGCCGATGCCGCGGCGCCGCGCTACGATCTGCAGCGCGCGTTCCCCTACGTGGAGTCCGAGCGCATCCCCGTCGCGCGGCTCGGACCGGCCACGCGGCTGCCGCCGCCTCCGCCCCCGCGGGCCCCCTGGACTGAAGGACGGCCCTTCGTGCTGTGGGCGGCGATGGCGGCAGCCGGCCTGCTCCTGGCCGGGCTGCTCTTCCGGATGGCCCGCCAGATCCCGTCGTCCACCTCCGAAGGCTAGTGTGACCGGCCGGCGAGCGCCGGTCGGCGGGCGTGCGGCGGCGCAAGGAGCTTGGAGGAGGGCCGCTGCGCGTCAGTCCCGAGTCACCTCGCCGCGCCGCCGGAGGTACGGCTCGAAGGCCGCGGGGTCGACCTCGATGCCGAGGCCCGGCCCTTGCGGGACCTCGACCATCCCGTCGGGACCGACCGCAGGGGCCCCCCACAGCTCGCGAAGGGGATTCGGCGACTGGTCGTACTCGAACCAGGGGTACGGCAGCGGCGTGTGGCTCCGGTAGCCGGGAAGCACCGCGCAGAGCTGGAGGCTCGCGTAGAGGTTGACCGCGGTACCCCAGACGTGGGGGACCACCGGGACCTCCCAGGCCGCCGCCAGCGCGGCGATCCGCGCCACCTCCGTGAAGCCGCCGGCGATGGACAGGTCGGGCTGCGCGGCATCGAGCGCGCTCCGCTCGAAGAAGCCGCGGAAGGCTCGGATGCCGCCGAGGGCTTCCCCACCGACGACGGCCAGCCCCAGGGCGCCGGCGACGTGCGCGTATCCCTCGACGTCGTCGGGCGCCACCGGCTCCTCGAGCCAGGCGAAGCCCTCGGCCTCGAGCTGGCGGCCCGCTTCGATCGCGGGGCGCGGCGTATAGCCCTGGTTCGCGTCGGCCAGCAGGATGATCTCGGGGCCGACCACGCGGCGCACCGCCGCGGCGGCGCGGCCGTCGGCGTCGGGGTCGACCCCGACCTTCATCTTCATCGCCCGGAATCCCGGGGCGACGATCCGCTCCGCCTCGCGGCGGTAGCCGCGGTAGGGGTCCCGGCCGGGCTTGAGGTAGGGGCCGCTCGCATACGCGGGCACGCGCGTCCGGATCGGCCCGCCGAGGAGACGGGCGATCGATTGGCCGAGCGCGCGCCCCCGGAGGTCCCACAACGCCATGTCCAGCGCCGAGAGTGCCATGAGGCCGGGACCCTGGCGCTCGTAGCCGAGCCGGCCGTGCATGGCGGTCCACAGACGCTGGTACTCGAACGGGTCCTGGCCGATGACCGCGGCGGCGAGTGCGGTCTCGATGATCGTCCAGGCGGCGGCCGGGGAGTGCCACGTCTCACCCCAGCCGGACAGGCCCTCGTCGCCCCGGACCTCCACCAGCAGGGCCTCGCGGCGGTCGAAGAAGCATGTCGCGTTGCCCTGCGGCTCGGGCAGCCGGCACTCGACGAAGTGAAGCCCGATGGTCGTGATCTTCATGCCCGAACGCGCGCGCGCCGGCGCATCAGCGTCATTGAGCACCCGGTCCGAGAGCGTGTCAACCCGGCTGAGCGGCCCCGCCGCTCTCCGCGTGGCGGCGCAGCCGCGCTCCGCCCCCGGCCCACGGACTTGACGCCTCGCGGGAAAGGTGGTCTGTTCGAATCATGCCCGGGATGCGCGGATAGGGTTGGCCGTTCTGGCACGGGAAGTCCTCCAGGCATGACCCTCCGACGGCTCTTCATCGCCAACGCGATCGTCCTCAGCTTGCTGGGTCTGGGGGCGCCGGCGGCGCTCGTCGCGATCACGACCGCGATGCTGCGGGACAACACGCAGGCGAGCATGGCCATCGAGGGGTTTCGCGCCGCGGCGGAGATCGAGGTCGGCCTCCTCGTCCACCACACGGAAGGGCGACTCTACCAGTTGACCGGAGAGCCGAGCCGCGCCCAGGCCATGGCCGAGGCGACGGCCCGCATCCAGCGCGGGCTCGTCGAGGCCCGCAGCCACATCGATTCCTCCGCCGAAGAGCTGACCGTCAGGAGGCTGACCCGGGACGTCCAGAGCTACCTGGGCGCGGCCCACAAGATGGGGCCCTCGCCGGCCGAAGACCACGCCCTCACTCGCTTGATGGCACAGGCCGTCGCGACATCCGACGAGCTGCAAGAGATCAACCTCCAGGACGCGAGGCACAGCCTGCAGCAGAGCTTGCGTCTCCGCCAGGCGGCGAACGGCATCGCCCTCGGTGCCGCCAGCTTCATCGTGGTGGGCATCGGGACGGTGATCGCCAGCGCTCGAAGGGGACTCTACCGGCCGTTGGCGTCCATCCGGGCGGGCATCGGACGCTTTCGCGACGGAAACATGGAGGCCCGGATTCCCGAGGACGGACCCGCCGAGCTGCGGGAGATCGCCTTCCAGTTCAACGAGATGGCGTCGGCCCTCGCGCGTGAGCGCGAGAATCGACTGGGCTTTCTGGCCGGGGTGGCGCACGACCTGCGCGACCCACTCAACGTGCTCAGGATCACGGCGTATCGCCTGGGCGGCGGTGGCCGACCGCCTTCACCGGAGCGCGCGACCGAGATGCTCGCTCTGATGACGACCCAGGTCGACCGGCTGAACCGGATGGTCGAGGACCTCCTGGACACCGCCCGCATCGAGGCCGGCAAGCTCGACATCCGGCTGGAGGAGAAAGACGCCCGAGAAGTGGTCAGGGAAAGTGTCGATCTCCATCGCCTCATCGGGAGCGACCACCAGTGGCGGTTGAGCGTTCCGGATGTGCCCGTGCCCATCCTGTGCGACGCCTATCGAATCGCGCAGGTGCTCAACAACATATTGAGCAACGCGATCAAGTACTCCCCCCGTGGTGGGACCGTCGACGTGCGCGTGGACCGTGACGGCGATTTCGCCGTCGTCTCGGTGGCGGACGAGGGCGTCGGCATCCATCCGGACGACCTGCGTCGGATCTTCGACCCCTTCCAGCGCGGCTCGGCGACCGACGTCCCCGGTGTCGGGTTGGGCCTGTCGGTGGCTCGGCGCATCGTGCTCGCCCACGGAGGGCAGATCCAGGTGCGGAGCCGACAAGGCGCGGGGACGACGTTCGAGGTCAGGCTGCCGGCGCCCGGCCCAGCCTGATCCCGGAACCGCCGCCGCCCAGCCAGACCTGGGACATCCGCCGAGCGGCCCAGTCGAGCGGACGCGCCGCGCGCGCCGCTCACCGCGGGCGTTCAGACGGCGTAGTATCACGCGGGTGGTTTAAGGTGCTGACGGAGCCAGTCGGTCAGCTGGCTGCGAGTGATCCGGCCGGCGGCGAGATCGAGCATAAGGCGCTCCTGGGCATCCACAGGGGCATCGACCTCGGTGCCGTTGAGGATCAGGAACGTTTCCATCGCAGCGTGGCCCACGCGTTTGTTACCATCGACAAACGGGTGGCCCTGCACCAGGGCGAAGCAGAGCGCCGCGGCCTTCTCAACCAGTGTAGGATACAGATCGGTGCCGGCGAAGGTCGTCTTGGGCTGGGCTATGGCGGACTCGAGCGCGCCCAAGTCGCGAATCCCAGGGGCGCCGCCGGTTGCTCCGAGGACGAGGCGGTGAAGTTCGACCACCTCCCCCAGCGTGAGATATCGCATCAGGCGAGGCGCCGATACAGCTCCTCGTTCTTCCGCAGTACTCGCTCGGCCGCCGCGTTGAAATCGTCGTCCCGGGTTGTCAGCAGGTCTGCGAGCGTAGCCCGGGCAAGGTCTTCCGGCGCGAGGCCCAGACGCTCCGCCTCGCGGCGCAGCCGTTCGGCGTGGGCAGGCGAAAGGTCGATGGTCAGCTTCATGCGCTTACTGTACCGGTGCCGTTCAACAACCCACTTCGAGGGTCCAGCTGCGGCGACCGCTAAGCGCCGAGCGTCAGACAGGTCGGGCGAGCACGAGGCATGGCCGTACCTGACTTTCATTCGCTCCTGATACCGTCGCTGCGCACAGCGGCCGACGGCGGGAAGCACTCCCTCGCGAAAGAAGTCCGCTGGGGCGCCGGCCTCGATCCGGATCCCTTCGTGCCCTCGCTTCGCGCGATTGTGACCGCCGTGAACCGGGCCTGACCGCCTGCCATTGTCGGGATTGCGGGGCCTCAGCCCGGTATCATGAACGTGATGCCGCCCCGGATCTTCCTCCTCTCTCCGGCCGACTGCGCCGGCGAGCGGGCCCGCCTCGTCATGTCCCCGCGGGCCCTGTTCCCCCTCGCCGCCCGGCTGCGCGCGAGCGGGGCGCCGCTGGGCGAGGTCATGGCCTTCATGAGCGGCCTCTACTTCCGCGGGAAGCTCGCCTACGCCCGGGTGTTTGCCCGGCCGGCCGAAGGCATCCTCGTGATCACCCCGAACGCCGGGCTCGTGTCGGCGGACCAGGTCGTCACGGTCAAGGAGCTCCGGCGGTTCGCGCGGGGCGACGTCCGGGTGGAGCGCGCCGACTACCGGCGCCCGCTGGTCGCGGCCGCCGAAGCCCTGGCCGGGGTGCTGCCGCCCGCGGGTGAGGTCGTCCTCCTCGGGAGCATCGCCACCGACAAGTACACGGGGCCGCTGGCGCCGATCTTCGGTCCCCGCCTCCTCTATCCGCGGGTCTTCACCGGCCTCGGCGACATGAGCCGCGGCGCCCTGCTCCTCCGCGCCGTCCGGGCCGGGGTCGAGCTCGAGTACGCCGCCGTCCAGCCGAGCGCCGGGGGGCCGGCCGCTCGAGTCCGCCCGGCGCGAGGCTGAGCGTTGCCACGGCCCACGCCCCCCGCGATCCCGCGCGACCAGGACTCGGTCGTCGTCCGGCTGGGCGCGCGGGACACCACGCTCACGAACCTCCGGAAGGCCTTCTGGCCGGAGCTCGGCCTGACCAAGGGCGACCTCCTGCGGTATTACCTCGCGGTGGCGCCCGCCCTCCTCCCGCATCTCCACGACCGCGCCATGGTGATGAAGCGCTACCCCGACGGCGCCGCCGGGCCGTTCTTCTTCATGAAGCGCGCCCCCGAGCCCCGGCCGGACTGGATCGAGACCTGCGCCATCGCCCACCGCTCCGGCAGCGTGATCCATTTCCCGGTCATCCAGGACGTCCTGGCCCTGCTGTGGGTCGTCAACCTCGGGTGCATCGACCTGAACCCCTGGTACGCGCGCTGCGACGACACCGACCGCCCGGACTTTCTCCACTTCGATCTCGACCCCACGCCCGGCGCGACCCTGGCACAGATCGCCGACGCCGCTCACCGGGTGCGCGAGGTGCTCGCCGAACTCGGCATGGCGCCCTTGGTCAAGACCACCGGCTCGCGCGGGCTTCACGTCTACGTCCCCATCCTGCGCGGGCCGACCCAGAAGCAGGTCTGGACTCTCGCCAAGGCGCTGGCCCTCGAGCTCGCCCGGCGGCACCCCGACCTCATCACCGCCGAGTACCGGGTCGCGCGGCGGCCCCGGCAGCACGTGATCGTCGACTACAACCAGAACGCGTGGGGGCGAACGCTCGCGTCGGTCTACTCCGTCCGGCCCACGCCGCACGCCACCGTGTCCACGCCGCTCCGGTGGGACGAGGTGAACCGCGAGCTGCGCATGGAGGCCTTCCGGATCGACACGGTGCCGGCGCGGCTCCGCGAGCGGGGCGACCTCTGGAAGCCACTGCTCGGGACCCGCCGCTACGACATCGGCCCCCTCCTGGCCCCGGCCGGGCGCTGGCTCTCCGGGCAGGCCCCCGTCGGTCCCGGGATCAAGGCACCGAAGGTCCCGTCCGTCCGCGGCCGGACGGGCCGCCGCCAGGCGGCCGCGCGACGGCGTGGCTGAGGCGTTTCCGGGCGACCGATGCCGCCGATCATCTACAACCTCTTCCCGACGCTCGCCGGACCGGGTCCCGCCTGGATCGGCCATGCCGAGCGGGCTCGGGGGATGGGGTTCGACTGGCTCTACCTGAACCCGCTCCATTCCCCCGGCTTCTCCGGGAGCCTTTACGCGATCAAGGACTACGAGCGGCTCCACCCGCTCCTCGACCCAGCCGGCGCCGGCGCGTCGCTGGACGCGCTCGCTCCGGTGATCCGGTCGATCCGGGACCTCGGGCTTGGCGTGATGATGGATCTCGTGATCAACCACACCGCCAGAGACAACCCGCTCGTCACGACGCACCCGGAGTGGTTTCGCCGCGATGCGCGCGGAGAGATCGTGAGCCCGTCGGCCATCGATCCTGCCGACCCGGCGCAGGTCACGGTGTGGGGCGATCTCGCGGAAATCGACAACGCCGGAGCCGTGGACCGGGAGGGTCTCTGGCGATTCTGGGAAGGCCTGGTCCAGCGCGCCCTCGACCTCGGGTTCACCGGATTCCGCTGCGACGCCGCCTACAAGGTGCCGGCCGCCCTGTGGGCCCGGCTGCTCGCGCGGGGCAAGGCGGCCGACCCGGGCGTCCTCTTCGTCGCCGAGACGCTGGGCTGCCGGCTCGAGGAGGTGGCGGCCCTCGCCACCGCCGGGTTCGACTACTTCTACAACAGCTCCAAGTGGTGGGACTTCGTCGCGCCGTGGTGTCTCGAGCAGCACGAGCAGTTCCGCACCGTGGCGCCCTCGATCTCGTTCCCGGAGTCCCACGACACCGCCCGCCTGGCCGCCGAGACCGGCGGGAGCGAGCCGGTCCAGCGCCAGCGGTACGCCTTTGCCGCCGTCTTCTCGGCCGGCGTCCAGATCACGGTGGGTTACGAGTTCGGCTTCCGCCGCGCACTGGATGTCGTCAAGACGCGGCCGTCGGACTGGGAGGCGCCGACCTTCGACCTGACGGGGTTCATCCGCGGCGTGAACGCGCTCAAGCGCACGCACCCGCTGCTGGCTGGCGAGGGCGTGCTCCGGCGCCGTGAGGCCGGGGCGGCCGACGTGACGGTGCTCGAGCGCCGGTCGGACGAGGCCGGCTCCCACCGCGGGCTGATCCTGGTGAACCGGAGCGTGGCGGAGGCGCGCGAAGTTTCCCCGGAGCCGACGGGCGTGCCCGGGGACCGCCTCTTCCGCCCCTGCCTCGAGGGCGCCCCATCGGACGGGACCCCGGTGCCGGAGACCGTCCGCCTGGCGCCGGCCGAGGTGGCCCTCGTGCTGAGTCCCCGCGCGCGCCGCCCCGCCTAGACAATGGGAGGGGGCCTCCGCGGCCCCCTCCCAGACCCACCCCCAAGAGTCGGTTGCGCGGGCAAAGCCCGCGCTCGGAGCGGAACACCGACCCGCGGCGGCTGGGCGAGGCGTTGGCGCGCGATCACTCCGACAGCCTCCGATGCCCCCCCTCGGTTGCGGCGGCACAGCCGCCGCTCGGAGCCCTGCTCGACGCATCCCCCGCTCGGGGCGAGCTGCCGGGTTACTCCGACACACGCCCCGACTGATGCTACCGTAGGGGTGACGTCACGGCCAAAACCCGCGGCCCGGGAGGAGGATCCATGGCCATCAAGCGCATCCTGCACGCGTCGGATTTCTCATCGGCTTCACGTCCTGCCTTCAGACTCGCCCAGGAGCTGGCCCGTGTATTCCGGAGCGAGCTGATCCTCTGCCACGCCTACCAGGTCGTGGTGCCCATGATGGCCGAGCTCCCACCTCAGATCCTGCAGGACATGTGGACGGCCCAGCGCCGAGGCGCGACGCGACGCCTCGACGCGCTCGCCCGGACCGTTCGAAGCGCGCGGATCCGGGTCTCCACGCTGCTGCTCGAAGGGCCACCGGCGACGGCGATCGTCCGCGCGGCGAAGCAGAAGCGCGCGGGCCTCCTCGTGCTCGGCACCCACGGCCGGACGGGCGTCACCCGGATGCTGCTGGGGAGCGTCGCCGAGCGCGTGGTGAGGACCGCGCGGTGCCCGGTGCTGACGGTGGGCACCGGCGGGCGCTGAGAGCCGCGAAGGGCTGCGGCTCGCGGGTTAGGCGGCGGCGGAGGTCGTGTCCCGCGCTGTCCGAGGCCGGCGCGGAGCGAGCAGCGACCAGAGCGAGAGCGAGCCCGAGGCGTCCGACGAGCGCGGCTCGGCGGCCGGGGCCGACGCTGCCTTGACTCGGCGCCGCTGGCGGCGGCGGAAACGCTCGATGAACGGGTAGTGTCCTTCCCGCTCCTTGAGCCCCCGCAGTGCGAGGACGGTCAAGCCCGGATCCAGCGTGACGCTTCGGTTGTCGTAGGGTCCCACGCGGATTGCCTCCCTCCTGGTTGACCCGCAGGGGGATCAGGGCTTCCCCTTGCGGTTGACCCTTAGAGCTAGCAACCTAGGTGCCATTACCCCTGATCGGGGGCCGCATGTTGCGGTTATTCGCAGGACGGGGCGTTTTTGCATCGAGACCAACGACTTCCCCGAGCCTCCGTTTCCCGATCGCCAGCCGACCGCGGCCCCGATCGGCGCACCCGGGGCCCGGACCTGCCGTGCACTTTGGACGCTTCGCGTCGGCCTTTTTTACACGTTCCAGGACCCGGTGGAACGGGTAGCGCCCTAGCGGGGTGGACCCGGCGCCTGGTAGGGAATCGAGACCTCGCGGCCGGCGGCGTCCGCGGCGATCCGCACGGATTGGTCGAAGACGACGGCCTGGACCAGGCAGACGCCCTGGTTGTCGGTTCGGCAGTAGTAGAACGTGGCCGAGAGCGTGACGCGCGCCTGGCCCTCGGCCGGCTCGACCCGGATCGGCACGCGGATCGGAAGCGTCGGAGCCTCCAGGCTCCGCTCGCGCTCCGCCTCGGCGACGGTGAGCCCCGCGCCCTCGATGCTCCGCACCCGGTAGACGAACGGAGCGCTCGGCGCGAGCTTGTAACCCGCCGGCAGGCGAATGTCGAGGACGAGCGTGCCGTCGCCTCCGGACCGGATCTCGAGCGGGGGACGCGTCACCCGGGCCGTGTCGGGGAGCACATCGGCGAGGTCGCCGGCGGCACCGACGGTCGGTCGCGCGAGGTCGCGGAGAGCCAGCGTCGAGACCTCGCGCGTCGTCAGGTCCGCCACGCGGATCGCATGGTTGTTGGTGTCGGCGATGTACAGCTTCCCGGCGGCCACCGTGAGCCCGCCCGGCTCGAAGAAGCGAGCCGGGACCCCGTCCACGTGGCCCGGCGTGCCGTCGCCCAGAAGCGTCCTCACCCGGCGGGTCTGCGGGTCGAGGATCTTCACCTTGTGATTGTAGGTGTCGGCCACGTACAGCATCCCGGCATGAAAGGCGACACCGAGGGGATGCTGGAGCCGCGCCGCATCCCCCTCGCCGTCCACGTCGCCGAATTCGAACAGGCCCACTCCCACCAGGGTCCGCACCTCGCCCGTGGGATCGAGATCGGCCGAGCGGATCGCGCTCGCCTCGCTGTCGGCGAAATAGAGCTGCCGGCCGTCGGTCGCGAGCCCGCTCGGCTGGGCCAGCTCCGCTCCGGCGAGCGGCCCGTCCGTCAGATCCTCGGACCCGCGGCCCGCGTGCGGCCGGATCTCGCCGCTCGGGAGGTCGAGCGCCCAGAGCTGGTGCGGCCCCGCCATGGCGATGTAGAGGGTGTCCTTCACGACCGCGAGGTCCCACGGGGAGTTCAGCCCGACGCTCCCCGCCGGACCCCGGGCCGCGCGAGCCTGGCCCTGCTGGCCCGTGCCGGCGACCGTCGTCACCCGGCGCGCCTCGAGATCGAGCTTCCGGATCAGGTGGTTCTGCCGGTCGGCGACGTAGAGGCGGTCGCCCGCGACCGCCATCCCCTGGGGATGATCGAAGCGCGCCTCGGCAAAGCCGCCGTCGCGGACGCCGGCCTCGGGTCCGCCGACGACGTCGAGGACCTGGCCGTCCCGGCGGGCAATGACGATGCGGTGGTGGTTGGTGTCGGCGATGAAGAGCCGATCGGCGGCCGGGTCGGCGACGACCTTGCCCGGAAACGACAGCAGGCTCGGTCCGAGCCGGTGACGCTCGAGCGCGAGCGGAATCGGCCGCTCGTCCAGCACGCCCCGGGCGCGCGCGTCGGCGACGAGGATGCCGACGACGCGGTCGAGGGCCTCGTAGTGCCCCTCGCCTTCGGCGCCGCCGACGAGGTCCCCGTCGGCGTCGATGACGACGAGGGTCGGCCAGGCCCGCACGCGGTAGGCGCGCCAGATCCGGAAGTCGCGGTCGTTCACGACCGGGTGGTCGCGGCCGTAGCGGAGAATCGCCTGCCGGATCCGCTCGGATTCACCTTCGTTGGCGAACTTCGCCGAGTGGACGCCGATCACGACGAGCGCCGGGCCGTACGTGGCCTCCAGGCGCTTGAGGTCGGCGATCACGTGCAGGCAGTTGATGCAACCGTACGTCCAGAAGTCGAGGAGGACCACCTTCCCGCGGAGGGCCCCGAGGGTGAGCGGCCGGTCGACGTTGAACCAGGCGGCGCCGCCGTCGAGCTCGGGCGCGGTGACGACCTCGATCAGGCGGGGCCGCTCCGGTGCCGCGTCCTGCGCCCCGAGATCGCGGAGCCCGACCAGCACGCCCAGGCCGAGCGC